>JAZLLE010000065.1:0-48073 GCA_045597985.1 Bacteroidaceae bacterium
GGGTCAGATATTTGCTTACGGCTTCCTTCAGATTCCACCTCACGATGGACACCCTTGCTTTCGGCTGTAGCCTTCCCACTGTTAGGGCGGCTTGGGGACTTACACCCGTTAGAATACGTTCGTGCTGGGCGAACCAAAAAACCAGCGGTCTTGACTCAACTCAGGACCGCTGGTTTGCTCATCATTACCTTACCAGAAGTTTTCTGCCATTTACTATATAGATGCCAGGAGGCAGAGAATCCTTGTCACTCGCATCAACACTGACTCCCAGAATTGTCCACACTCTGTCATCAGGCTCACACATTTCAATCTCTGATACTGCATCAACATACTCGGAAATAGGTCTTATCTCAAGGAAAAGGCTCCAAATAGGATCTGCCAGATAAGCCACCATACTGGTGTCTGGAACGTATAATACTATGTTGTCGGAGTTCAGTATTCCTTTTCTGGAACAGGCGGGAGGAGTGACAGGACGCGAGATCAAGGTCATCACACTATTGGCCGCGCCGTTAAAGGCGGTTGATGATACCTCTGCCACAGAAGCCGGAAGCTCCACCTCGGAAAGTTCGCGGCATCCGCTGAAGGCATAGCCTGATATGGTTCTGACACCTTCCGGTACTACATACTTACTGTCAGATCTGCCACCTGGATACAAGAGCAATACATCGTCTTTTGTAAACAGCACGCCATCCAATGACTTGAGCGCAGGATTGGCATCATCAACTGTTATCTCCTGAAGGCCAGTCATTGTACCTAGATACATACCCACTTTGTCATAACTGAAGGGAATATCCGCCAGTGATGCCGGAATATGTAGCGAGACAAGCGATTTACAGCCATCGAACACACCTTTACCAACCGACTCCACGCCATCCGTTATGGATACGGATATCAGGTTGAGGCAATCCGCGAAAGCTGCAGCGCCAATGCTCCTCACACATCCCGGTATCACAATACTCTGCAGAATCTGATTGTATTGGAAGGCACCTGTGCCTATGGACGTGACATCATACACATTCCCTTTATGGATGACACGGTCGGGAATTATCAGATCGCATATTGAGAATTCTGCCGAGACTGATACTACCGAGACTGCGTCCTGCCCCGTAACCTTATACTCCAGGTATGGGGAGACTTCTGCTCCGGAACCAATATATCCGAAATCTTTCCAGACATCGGCATACCTATACTGTTCTGAGGTACCAAAAGGAACAAACAGATTGCACTCTGGCATATTGCACCAGGCAAAGACATTCTGCGGAACGGACAATGGATTACTCCACCTTACTTGAACAATATACAAGCTACCGCACCCTGCCATGGCCATCTCACCTATTGAGCGGACAGACTCAGGAATGACAATCTCACTAAGCGATGTGCAATTTCTGAAAGCACTGTTACCTATTGACATAATACTGTCCGGAAGCGGTAAGGAGACAAGGCTGACGCAATCCTCGCACATTCTGTCCGGCACTTCTTTTATTCCATGAGGCAGCATGAGAGTCTTGAGGCTGCCGCACCCAGAGAAGGCTCCTACGCCTATCTCATTGACGCTTTCAGGTATCTTCAGCCTTTCAAGCATCTTGCACATACTGAAAGCATTTTCAGGAATGACTTTCAGATTGCAGAACTCATTCAAGACGTCAAGACTTACTATCGAGCTGTCGCCAGCAAACGCATCGCCAATGTCTGTGACTGCCCATACCTCGGAATAATTCAGTTTCCCGTCCTTATCCGTATCCCATCGCGCCACAGCGGCAGCCTCGGCCGCAGCATCGTCAAAGACAACCTTACGCATATATACAGGGGTATTCTCCGGAAGTTTGAAAACTTCTATCGCAGGATTATAGACTACCCATTCAGAAGAACCGGTAAGGGTATAATATGCCATCTTTACCCAGATTGTCCTTGAGCGGAAATCATATACTGAATAAGGATCGTCATACACAGGAGAGCTGCTTACATCTGCGCCACAAACCCGATAGGAAATTGAATCATTCTCCACATAATAGCCCGTATTGAACGGTGGTATCGTAACCTCGTCCGTGGCGTGATTGATTACGAACAGTACCTCCACGCCATCATCGGAAAGAACGCCCTTACCCCAGTCGGACACTTTCAGCTCCTGATATTGTCCGTCCTTGGAGACACGTCCGGAAACATTCAGGCTCTGATTGTCATTTCCCAGGCAAGTGAAGCCATAAGTGCCGGTTCCATACTCCTGCCAGCCATCATCCTGCCATATATCTTCAGGAATCTGAATTCCTACAACAATACTCTGATCAGAATTGAATTTATAATCATATACATTCAATGCCGAAGACTTGAAGTATCCGTTGCCCATGCCAGACCAGCCCCAGTTGTAATGAAAAAAGCCATTCTCATCGTAGCCATCGCACACGAAGGCGTGTCCGCCGCCATTCTGCTCGTCCGATCCGTCATAATATACCGGGCGTTTGTGGTCCAGTTCATTTCTGAGAATCAAATTCCACTCTGCATCAGTGTAGTCATTTCTCTTCAAATACTGCATTGTTGAGGCATAGTCAAAAAAGTTGAGCAAGGCGGGCATTACAAGGTATGAGTAGGCTGCGCTGGAACTGGCTGAATAGTCCATCTCAACACTCACGCCACAATCAAACATAAGCTGAGCCACAGCACTGCGCGATGCGCGTGAGGATGAGGCTGTATATTTGGGTTGCATCAGATCCCACCGATACTCGTGAGCTGAGAAGTCTGAGGACACTGTCTTATCCTTCCATTTATATGACTGTGAGCCTTTGCCGCTCAAAGGCCACTGATAATAGAACATTATCTGCGACATTGCAGTTGCCACACAGCCTGTCAGAGAATTTTGTCTGCCGTCCTTTGGAGTCTTTTCATTGAAAGGCTCACCTTGATCCCACTCTATCCGGCCAAGAAGAGGAGAAACAGAAGACGTTGCGGCATTTTCCATTGAGGATGGATCAGCGTCAGCATCCATTTCTCTCAAAAAGTCAATCTGCCTTGAGTAACCATCCAGCCAAGCCTTCATGTTCTCTGGCATGCTGTCAGGTTGTAACTCGCACTCTTCCGAGTAGCCCAGAACAAGATCTCCGGTTCTCTCATCACCTGATATAATCACAAAACCGGCAGCACCTCCATTGAACACATATAAATTAATCTGTCCGGGATTGATTTCCGACAAAGTCTTCAATGCCAGCGCTGGCCTGACATTTCTTGATGCAATACGTTGGCTGCTTGCCGGGATATCAACGGTTGAGTTGAAAAACTCTTCCGCTATGGCCTCCGCCCGGTCCTCACCAATCTGCTGAGCGAAAGAGACAGCAGGGAATAGAATCAGGACAAGGGCAAACAGTACGTATGGTTTTCTCATAAATGCTGACTAACTGTTTGCAAAATGGCACTATCTCTCACCAGACTTATCCACGACTCCTTGTCTGAGACATTTCCCTGGCTCCAGCAAGAGCCTATATAATATACGAACGGCTCATCTGGCGCCACAGTCTTGGTAATGACAGCATTATTGCCCGGACCCTGAATAATTATGGAATCCGTCTCCTGAGAGAACACTGATGTTCCAATCATTCCGTATTCGGGAGTCACGTTATCCGCCGACGGGTATTCCCAGCTGGCAATGAGACTTACACCATTTGAAAGAGTATCCGAAATAATCCCGGTACCATCGTGAAGGACTATTCCAGCCGCTACGGTAATCTCATCAAAATAACCGTTGTAATAATCTATCACCTTACAGAAATTACTACCTGCCTTAATCGTTATTTGTTTGTCAAGCCACACTTCCTGATTCGCGCCAAACTTCCAGCCTGGATAATGAAGGACAAATGTAATCTCATCGGCCGTATGGCGCAAAATGTCAGCAGAGCGATAATTAGTCTGAGGGAAAACCAGAGTGCTGTCTATGAGCAAGGCCGATCCGCCAGCGCCCAATGTCCGGCCCACGCGGAAACAATCACGCCCCATTCCATCGTGATCGTCCTCCATTCTTGTCTTTTTTCTCAAGTCATCGTGACACCACTTACGGGCAACCAGAGCTCCAGGTTTCTTGACCCAGACATCTATGCCAGGGGTTACAAGGACATCCTCAACTCCCTCACCGTGGATTCTGAAACAGACCACATCGTTCTCAAAGACAAAATCACTGCTCTTGGGAACCATAAAAGCTGATACTTTATTCTTATCGTCATAGTCCTGCCCACAACTTGCGAACAAAGAGACAGCGAGCAGCAAAAAACACATTCTTCTCATTTTCCCACTTATTTTCTGTCAGTCTCAATTAATGCGAGCAGTCTGTCAACAGCCTCGCTTTCCGGTATATTCCTCTCTATGCACTCCTTTCCCCGATAGAGGCTGATGCGTCCACGTCCGGCGCCCACATAGCCATAATCGGCATCGGCCATCTCACCAGGACCGTTCACAATACAGCCCATAATGGCTATTCGCAATCCTTTCAGATGTCCGGTGGCAGACTTCACGCGCGCTATCGTCTCCTCCAGATTATAAAGAGTACGTCCACAGCCTGGGCAGGATATGTACTCGGTACGGGTAAACCTGACACGGGCCGCCTGAAGAATTGCCTCTGCCGTGTCATCAGCCTGAGCCTGAGTGACAGCGGGATTGACGTTGCGCAGTCTGAGCTCGCCAGCCAGACCATCTATGAGCAATGCGCCTGCATCCATGGCGACTTTCAGCTGGAAATCCTCCAGATTATCCTCATTGTATTCAAGAGTGATGGTATTGTCAGTTATTGATGCCCTGGCAGCCTCACGTCTTTCCGCACTCTCAGCAGCGTATGCCACCAGCTTGCGTGCAACCGGAATCTCCTTCTCCGGGGCCTCCGACAGTGAGACTCGCACGGTATCACCGATGCCCTCACCTAAAAGAGCGCCTATGCCCACCGCACTCTTGATGCGGCCATCCTCACCCTCGCCGGCCTCAGTGACGCCAAGATGTATCGGGAACGACATTCCCTCGGACTCCATCACACTGACCAGCAGACGTACAGTCTGAACCATTACTACGGTATTGCTGGCCTTAATGGAGATAACCACATCCTTGAAACCCTCTTCCGCGCAGATACGGAGGAACTCCATACAACTCTCAACCATTCCTTCCGGAGTATTGCCATAGCGGCTCATAATACGGTCCGAAAGGGAACCGTGGTTCACGCCAATACGGATTGCGGTACCATGCTCGCTACAGATTTTCAAAAATGGAAGGAAACGCTCACGAATCTTGCGCAATTCTGCCGCATACTCATCATCAGAGTATTCCAGATGTTTGAAAGTTCGGGCCGGGTCAACATAATTACCTGGATTAATACGCACTTTTTCCACGTAACAGGCGGCCACATCAGCCACAGCAGGATTAAAGTGGACATCAGCCACAAGTGGTGTTGTATAGCCACGCGCCCTGAGCTCCCTGCTGATGTCAGCCATATTCTCCGCCTCACGCGTACCTTGAGCGGTCATTCTGACATACTCACCTCCAGCCTCTATTATTCTGATGGCCTGCTCTACACATCCGTCAGTATCCATTGTCGAGGCAGTTGTCATAGACTGCACCCTGATAGGATTGTCACCACCAAGCGGGACACCGCCCACCATTACCTCACTGCTCTTCCTTCTGATATACATATTCAAACGATTTTATCTACGTAAACGACTGACTGGAATTCCCAGCTGCTCCCGGTATTTAGCCACAGTCCGGCGCGCCACATTGTAGCCACGTCCGCGCAGTATTTCCGAGATGTTGTCATCAGTAAGCGGCTCATTGCGATCCTCGCCATCAACGGCCTCTCTAATTATGCGATGTATCTCACGCACAGACACCTCAACGCCATCAGCGCCCATCACTCCATCTGTAAACAGTCTTCTCAGCTCTATTATACCGAAATCTGTCTCGGCATACTTGCCGCTGGTTGCCCTTGAGATGGTTGATATATCATATCCGGTGCGCTCCGCCACATCCTTCAGTATCATAGGCCTGAGCTTTCCTTCATCACCTGTAAGAAAGTATTCAGTCTGAAGGTCAATTATCACCTGCATAGTGCGTGTCATTGTGGCCTCCCGTTTTCGGATTGCATCAATGAAGCCCTGAGCCGCCTCCAGTTTCCGGCGTATGAAGAGCGCCTCCTGACTGACAACGCTGTCGCCGCTTCTCATACGGGCATCCAGTGTCTCGGAAAAACTTCTGCTTACTCTGAGTTCCGGGACATTCAGGTTATTCAACGAGAACTGTACCGTACCATCGTATGTCTCAATTATATAATCCGGAATAACCTGACGGGCGCCACGTCCCTCAGACTCCCCCAAAGCATTGCCCGGACGCGGATTCAGATGACTTATCACGTCAAGAGCCACTTTCACCTCAGATTCAGGTATCTCAAGCCTCTGTGCAATTCTATCGTATCTGAGATGAGTCAAGTCATCAAAACACTCCTTGATTATTCTTACGGCCAATAATCTTTCAGGGGATTCCTCCTTTCGTTCCAGTTGCAGCAACAGGCATTCACTGAGATCACGTGCTCCGATGCCAGCCGGATCAAATTGCTGAACAATCCCGAGCACCTGCTCAATCTCAGTCTGGTCCACATATATGAACTCATTCACCGCCAACTCTGCACATAGGTCATCCTTAGACTTGAGCAACAGACCGCTGTCATCAAGTGAGCCAATCAGATACAAGGCTATCTGACGCTGACGTTCTGAAAGCTCGTGCTCGCCTAGCTGCCCTGCAAGAATATCGTAAAAAGAAACTGTATCGGAAAACGGAATCTCGGCAGCCTGAGTCTCAGCGGAACGTCCTGAAGACGGATCCCGATAATAATCGGGCATATCATCCTCACTCAGAAAGTCGGCAGCACTGTCATCGCGCTCCTGTGGGTCATTCCATTCCTCATTGCCTGTATCCTCGTCAGAAAGTGAGATATCATCAGTGTCATAATCGGTATTCTCTTCCAGCGCAGGATTCTCCTGTACCTCACCACGCACCCTCTCCTCCAACTCAACGGTTGTCAGCTGAAGGATACGCGCCTCAAGCACCTGCTGCGGCGACAATAGCTGTGTCTGTGTCTGAGACAGCAACTGAGACTGTGTCTGTATATTTCTCTCTGCCATTAAATATTGCTATAAACGACAAACCTGAATTCTGAATATTTACTAATTTTGCACAGATTTCATATTTCAGGTTTAGACGCTCAAATTTACAACTTTTGCTCTTTTAAGCCTTGCATATATGAAATAAACTTCAGACTCTATGACAATATTGGATTTATTTAAAGTTGTAGGTTGTCTCGCCTTACTGATGTTCGGTATGAAGACAATGAGCGAGGGCCTGCAGAAATTTGCCGGAGGCACACTCAGAAAAGTATTAGGCGCAATGACCAACAACAGGGTGGCGGGCGTAGCAACGGGTGCCGTTGTAACAGCCGCCATACAATCATCCACCGCCACAACCCTTATGACAGTAAGTTTTGTAAATGCCGGCCTGCTGACTTTATTGCAGGCAATTTCTGTCATTATGGGTGCCAATATAGGAACCACATTCACCGCATGGATAATGGCTCTGTTCGGATTCTCAATGGATCTGTCACAACTTTCCTGGCTGCTCTTCGCCTGCGCCATACCGTTTATCTTCTCGGGGAAAAGCGAGCGCAAGTCATTCGGTGAGTTCCTTTTCGGATTCGCTTTTATGTTCCTCGGCCTCATCACACTACGTACCCACGCCGCGGAGATGAATCTGCAGGATAATGCCGCCGTGGTAAACTTCTTCGTAGCAACAGGAAACTGGGGATTTCTCTCCATACTGCTGTACGTAGTGATAGGTGGCCTTCTGACTCTGTGCGTACAGTCCTCTGCGGCCATTATGGCCATAACAATGATTCTATGCTCTACAGGGGTGCTTCCAATTTATCAGGGTATCGCGCTTGTAATGGGCGAGAACATCGGTACCACACTTACATCAAACATCGCAGCTCTCTCGGCCAACACACAAGCCCGCCGCGCAGCTCTGGCCCACCTTATGTTTAACGTGTTTGGAGTGATATGGGTTCTTATCGTGTTCAAGCCGTTTGTCAGAACCATATGTAGCCTATGGGGTGTGAACCCAGACGCCAGCAATGACAATATGAGCCCAGACCAGATTGCCGATATGAACAACAAGCTCACATACGTTCTGGCAACATTCCACACTGCGTTCAACGTAATCAACACCACCATTCTGATATGGTTTACCAAGTTGATAGAGAAGGCGGTATGCAGGTTCATCCAGCCCAAGGAAGAGGATGAGGATTTCCGCCTGCGCTATATTCCCAACGGTATGATGTCCACATCTGAGCTCTCATTGCTTGAGGCACAGAAGGAAATAAATCTTTACGCGGAGCGTACTCACAAAATGTTCGGATTCATTCAAACCCTGCTGCATCTGACAAACGCCGATGAGTTTACAAAGCTCTTCTCGCGCATTGAGAAATACGAGAGTATCAGCGACAGGATGGAGGTTGAGATTGCCAATTACCTTTCAAAGGTATCTGAAGGCCGTCTAAGTGCTGAGGGTAAGCTCAAACTGCAGGCTATGCTGCGTGAAATATCTGAGCTTGAGAGCATTTGCGACAGTTGCTATAATCTGGCAAGAACTTTGAACAGGAAGTTCAAGGACAAGGAGGATTTCACAGAGGAGCAGTACAAACATATTGAGCATATCAGGGAACTCGTGGACGAGCATCTCAATATGATGGTTGTCTACCTGAAGGAGGGAGCCAAAGGTGTTGATCCTAACAACATACTGAACAAGGAGACCGAGATTAACAATTATCGCACACAACTTCGCGATATGAATGTGCGCGACGTGAACGACCACAGGTATCCATATCAGATTGGAGTCTATTACATTGATTTGGTGGGAGATTTTGAGAAGATAGGTGACTATGTGATAAACGTATATGAGGCACGGAGTGGTCAGAAAGTTCCATCATAAAATCACCAATTACAGTTTTTTTATGTAACTTTGCCGACCTTTTGAAGATAAAGATATAACAAACTAATAAACTACAAGGAAATGAAAAGAAACTTATTGATTATCTGCGCACTTGGTGTAGCGCTGATGACTTCCTGCGGTGGCGGCAAACCATCAAAACCTGTTTTCACCAGTCAGATTGACACTGTATCCTATTGCTTCGGTATGGCCCGTACCAATGGATTCATTGAGTATCTTGCAGGACAGATGGGAATTGACACCACCTATATGGCAGATTTCGTGAAGGGATTTATGGAAGGAGCCAAGAAAACCAGCGACCCCGCCTCAAAGGCATATTTAGCTGGTATGGAGATTGCACAGAACGAGGTTGACGGTATTTTCAATCAGATTGGATCTCAGATTTTCGGCCCGGACGCTGAGAATCAGTTGAACCTCAACAACTATATCAATGGATTCCTTGATGGAGCCATGAGCAATTTCAGCATTATGACACGTGAGGAGGCTTCAAACACCGCTGACCGTCTGTACGATAAGCTTGCTACCGAGCAGCAGGAGATTCAGGCTCAGAAGCGTGCAGCCGAGTTTGCAGGCAACAAGGAGGCTGGCGAGAAGTTCCTTGCTGAAAAAGCAAAGGAGGATGGTGTTATAGCACTTGAGAGCGGTGTCCTCTACAAAATAATCAAGAAGGGTAACGGCGCTATTGCAAAAAGCACCGATAAGGTCAAGGCTAAATACGAGGGAAGACTTATTGATGGAACCGTATTTGACAGCAGTGAGAAGAACAACAGCCCTGAAGGCATTGAGTTCCCGGTAATGGGTGTCATCAAGGGTTGGCAGGAGATTCTGCAGCTTATGCCAGCTGGCTCAAAATGGCAGGTATATATTCCACAGGAGCTTGCATACGGCGAGCGTGAGACCGGTGACATCAAGCCTTACTCAGCACTTGAATTCGATGTTGAGGTCGTTGAGGTGATTCCCCAGTAAATAATCAATACATATACCATAAATGCCCCGTTCTTTGCCGAACGGGGCATTTTATTTTCACAGAATCACAAAAAATCAAAAATGAGTAACAATTTGACATTAAAAAAGCGCAAATGTCAATTATTTGTTGTTCTTTTGTGATAAATACATCTAAAAAGACAATTTTATGGCAGGGAAGAAACTCACTGAGGAGAATGACAGTATGGATGGCTTGGACAGAAAAATATTATCCATTATCTCGCAAAATGCAAGAATACCTTTCCGCGATGTAGCCGTGCAATGCGGGGTATCGCGCGCTGCTGTGCACCAAAGAGTCCAGAGGTTATTCGATGATGGTGTGATTACCGGTTCCGGATATCACGTAAATCCTAAAAGTCTTGGTTACAGCACCTGCACATTCGTCGGTCTTTCTTTAGAAAAGGGATCAATGTACCGTCAAGTCGTAGATAAGCTGAACCTCATACCAGAAGTAGTTGAAAGCCATTTTACGACAGGACGTTACGGTATGATCATCAAGTTGTACGCACGGGATAACGGACACTTGATGGAACTTATTAATAATCAGATTCAGGAAATAGAGGGAGTCACTTCAACCGAGACACTTATCTCTCTTGACCAAGGCTTCAAGAAAGAAGTCCCAATCTATTTTGAGGATTGACATAATGAGCATAAACTTGACAGACAAGCAGAAAGAATTAGAGGAATCTCTCCGCACATCGTGTGGGGAGATATCTTTTTCCTCCGAAAAGAGGCCTATTATAGGAATAAGCGGTAACTTTCGCGATGGAGAATGCACTCTGGCTGAGGCCTATTGGGATTCAGTAAGCGCGGCAGGCGGCATTCCAGTGATTATTCCACAATTCACAGACCCCTGTTCCATATCACAACTTATTGATTCTATAGACGGACTGGTGCTTTCCGGCGGAGCGGACATTGATCCTGATTATCTTGGAGAGACACCGCTGGAGGGTGTCTCCATCAACACAAGGAGAGATTTGCCGGAGATGCTGCTGGTGCGAATGGCAGCAAACCGACGTGTCCCGATACTTGGAATCTGCCGTGGAATACAGATGTTGGCAGCAGCCTTGGGTGGCTCTCTATATCAGGATATCAAGTCACAACACGGGAAAGACAGCCTTGAGCATAGTCAAAATGGCGCTCGCCACGAGCGTTCACACAGCGTAACGATTCAACAAGGTACATTGCTCCACAGTTTGTTTCAACAAGGTGAGTTAGCAGTGAACTCCTTCCATCATCAGGCAGTGAGAAGTGTTCCTGACGGATTCCGTGTATGCGCCATCTCCCCCGACGGTATTATTGAGGCTATGGAGTCATCCACCTATCGTTCAATACTCGGCGTTCAATGGCATCCTGAGTGTATGCACCTTGCCGGCGATGACTCAATGATGCCCATATTCAACTGGCTAATATCGCAATCGAGCTCATACAAGGAGGCCAAGGATATTCATAACAGCAATATAATACTTGACAGCCATTGCGATACGCCTATGTTTTTTGACAAAGGCGCCTTATTCCAAAATCGCGATGACAGCGTTGAGGTTGAATACTCGTACGTAGGCGATGATTCGCCAGATGGAAGCCCGACATTTATGTACACGCCGTTGGTAAGCCTGCCTAAAATGCACGACGGCCGTCAGGATGCTACATTTATGGTTGCTTATCTTCGCCAACAGGAACGTGATACCGATGCGTTGAAAGCCGCAACAGCCAAAGCGGACCGCATTCTAACACTTATTGAGCAAAGAATTGGTCTGTGCGGAGGAAAAGCCGTAATAGCACGCACTCCGGAAGACGTTATGCGCAACAAGGCAAACGGTATAAAATCTGTGATTCTGGGTATTGAGAACGGATACGCGTTGGGGCTTGACGCATTAAATGTCAGACATTTCGCAGAGAGAGGGGTCTCATACATCACGCTGTGCCATAACGGAGATAACGACGTCTGCGATTCAGCCAAAGGCAATGCTGAGCACGGAGGAATATCGGAATTCGGCAAGGAAGTGATAAGAGAAATGAACCACGCAGGCATTATGGTAGATTTGTCTCACGCATCAGAAAAAAGCTTCTACGATGCGCTTGAGGCCAGCACATCACCCATCATTTGCTCGCACTCGTCATCACGCGCATTATGCGACCATCCACGCAATCTGACTGACAATCAGATGAAGGCGCTGGCAGAGGCTGGAGGCGTTGCCCAGGTTTGCCTATATGGAGGTTTCATAAAGAAAGGAGGCAATGCCAGCATTCACGATGCAGTCAGTCACATTATCCATATGGCAGATGTTATGGGTATTGACCACATAGGCATAGGTTCCGATTTTGATGGAGGCGGAGGATTGATTGGCCTTGAGGACGCATCTGGTTTGCTTGACCTGACAAGATGCCTGCTAGCCGAGGGATTCAGCCATCAGGATTTAGGGAAAATATGGGGCGGTAACTTTCTGAGAGTCTGGAATGAGATAAGATAGCGGAGGTCATTTATCTGACCTCCGTTTCTTCTTGTCTTCTTTTTTCTTTTGTACCTGAGCCTTTTGCTCGGCTATTTTCTCATCGCGCTCCAGATTCTTGGACTTGCGTTCTTTCCTCGCATCAGATTTCTGGCTTTTTGCCTCATCGGGTTTCTGCTCGTAAAGAGGATCCATATAGACATTCCACAAATCCGTCTCGTGATCCCAGTTCTGCTTAAGCTCAAACACCTTATTCAGATAAAACATTTCCTCCGGCGGCAACTTTGAGGCATATTCACCAGTATCCCAAATGCCATTACCATTAACATCATCAAAAAGCCTTACATAATACTTACCTGGAGTAAGGAAGAAGAACGTAACCGAGCCATTCTCAAGTTTACCTGTACGCACTACCTTATCTTTTCCTGTATACAATTGGACAGTGTAACCAGGCTTCGGGCTACCGACATTGACAGTCAACGTACTATATTGATTCAATGACTGGACCTTGACATCTTGCTCCAACCTGTCATTATGCAGACCATAGATGCCTTGTATGGCGGCAGAGTCTATGACAATCTGATAACTCTCCTCGGGTCTCCATTCCGCATACAGTCTGAACAAACGGATATTTAGTGAGTCTTGTATCACAACACTGCGCATAGGCTCAAATATGGAATCAACCTTATGAGCAACGTGTATCACAGAGTCTGCGATGAATGGCAATACCGGTTCAGGAGTCTCAAATGTCACAACCTTGTCAAGACTCATTCCACCTGACACATTCATCTGAATATTCAGGAACTTTTTCTTTACCTCAAAGAGCCTTGCAATACCTATACTGTCACCTTGCCGCTCCAGTCTGCGAAGTTCCTTCTCACGCTCCTTGGCATCTTCCTCTGCCTTTTTCGCCGCATCACTCAGTATCCTTGCACGGCTCTTTGGCGGAACAAGTGTTAACGTGTCTATTTTCGACACAGGACTGCCCACTGAGTCAATTGCCGGATATTGAAGGCTGACACTCAAGGTATCGCGATAATAGAGCAAAGAGTCGTGCATCCAATAGACAATGGTGTCATTACCTATGCTGCGCTCTATCATAAAAGCATCCTGCTCATCAAAGTTCAAGCCTCGTATTATTGGCAATGTATCCTGAGGAATGGCAAAGCCTACTGTAAACTTCTCGTGTGTCTTACGACTTCTCTCAGTGAGATATTGCTGGACAGGAAGTTCCTTGAAAGCTCTCAGAACTATGTCGTCAGGCATGAAACGAGTGTATCTGACGGACTTCACCGTATCTACATCCCCTTTTTCATTCCTTACCGTATCATCCCGGAAGCGTTGCTCTGACGAGGGTATCACAAGTGAGTCCATCCAGGCTATACGCTCACTTTTCTGAGAGAATTTGTAGTCCTGGTCCATATCCTGAAGAGCAAAGACACGATATTGTCCCGGAGCAATTCCCCTGATTACGAAATGGCCCTCGCTGTCTGTATGCGCGATGCGTTCCAACGGCTTGGTTGTGAATGCCGAGTCGGACAAATCGCTATGAATGCCTACAAGCATTCCTTTCACTGGCTCCAGGTTTGAAGCATCCAGAACATATCCGGATACCTCCATAGTATCCAACTGATCGCCTGTAGAGAAATTAAAGCAAAAATCGCCCAAGGGATTACCTTCGTTATTATCTACTATGGCATCGGCAAAATCTATTGAATATGTAGTATTCGAGCGCAGAGTGTCATTCAGCTTAATCTGGATTTTCTTGTTGTTTATCTGAATCTCCGGCTGCTCTTTCATTGGCGGTGATACAACGACCTTCTCAGCCGCGTTCTCAATCTTTACAATCTCGTTGAACTCAAGAGAGACGTTCCTCGTCTTCACATTGGTGGCATTTCTCTTTGGCGAGCTTCCGATAAACACAGGTGGAGTCTCATCATAGCGTCCACCGTCAGGAGATCCCACACTGGCACATCCAACACAAAATGCTGCGACCATAGCTGTGGCCGCAGCAATTGATTGAACACTCCTTCTACGGAATCTCATAAACACTCAATTATTCCGCTTTCTTGAATATTATACAGGCATTGTGTCCGCCAAAGCCGAAAGTATTTGACAGGGCTGCCCGAACCTCTCTTCTCACAGACTTATTGAATACAAAACCCATACTATAGTCTATGTTCTCATCATTGTCGCCTTCCTCGTGATTAATAGTAGGAGGTACTATGTCATTGTAAATTGACAAGACACTGACAATGCCCTCTATCGCGCCGGCTGCGCCAAGAAGATGTCCTGTCATAGACTTAGTTGAGCTGATGCTCATATTGCGTGAATGCTCTCCGAATACATCCGCTATAGCCTTGCACTCCGTAACATCGCCAATAGGGGTTGAGGTACCGTGCATATTGATATAGTCTATATCCTCAGGTTTCATTCCGGAATCCTCCAGAGCATTGGTCATTACCATCGCAGCACCGGCGCCATCCGGTTCCGGAGCCGTAATGTGATACGCGTCATCTGTGAGTCCCCAGCCTGCGACCTCGGCATATATCCTTGCACCACGCGCCTTGGCATGCTCATATTCCTCAAAAACAAGAGCGCCGGAACCCTCTCCTAATACGAATCCGTCACGACTTGCGCTGAGCGGACGGGAAGCTGTCTCGGGCGAGTCATTGCGTGTTGAGAGAGCGTGCATGACACTGAATCCGCAAATACCGCTGTCAGTAACCGCAGCCTCCGCACCTCCGCATACAATGATGTCCGCCTTACCAAGACGAATCAGGTTCACAGCGTCTATCATTGCGTTAGTGCCAGAGGCGCAAGCTGATGCGGTGACAAAATTCGGACCGCGAAAACCATTCATTATGGAAATATAGCCTGCCCCCATGTTGGATATTATCTTTGGAATAAAGAACGGGGTCAGTTTCAATTCCTGATTCAAGTCCTTTTGAACGTGAATTGTATCAATTCCCTCCTCAAAAGACTCAACGCCGCACATCCCGACACCTATTACCACGCCAATACGGTAAGGATTTTCCTTTTCCTTATCAAAACCGGAATCCGCAATGGCCTGAGTAGCTGATGCAACCGCATAGTGTGCGCATAAGTCAAGCTTACGAGCCTCCTTGCGGTCAACGTACTGCGTAATATCAAAGTCTTTCACCTCACAGGCGAACTTAACCTTTGTGAGGATTTTATCCGTGTCAAAACGGGTAATCGGCGCGGCGCCGCTTACACCAGACACTATGTTGTCCCAGAATACAGGGATGTTGTTTCCAAGTGGTGTGACGGCGCCAAGCCCCGTCACAACTACTCTTTTAAGTTCCATATCAGCTGATTACTTCTGACCGGCAGCCTCCTCAATGTATGCGATTGCCTCGCCTACAGTGGTGATGGTCTCAGCCTTATCGTCAGGAATTGAGATGCCAAACTCCTTCTCAAACTCCATAATCATCTCAACAGTGTCCAGTGAATCAGCACCCAGATCATTAGCAAAACTTGCCTCTGGAGTAACCTCAGCCTCCTCAACACCAAGTTTGTCAACTATGATAGCCTGAACTCTTTTTGCAATCTCTGAATCTGCCATAATTCTTTTGTTTTTAAGTGAATAATGATTTAGCGGTGCAAAGGAACAACCTTTTAGCATAGCAAGCAACAAATAGGAATAGTATGTCACGCCTTTGTGCGCACAAGTGCTACAAGTGTGCAATTATCAGACAACAGACAAAAGCCGCTACAACGTATGAGCCATCAGCGGGTTAGATAGAGGAGAGCCTCAGGACCAAGATTAAAGAGAAGGTCTGCTACGCTCAGGTTCGGTATGAAGCCGTTCTTCTGGCGAAACACCTGATAATATGGTTCAAGGTTGCCCTCAGGCTGAGCGTCCGGCTCAACCATCCAGCGGAAATCAGATAATCCGCAGGCATCGTTAACCGGAGTGAACTCATCTGTAAGGGATATCTCGGTATTGATACCGGCCAGGGCGAGAACCGTAAGAAGCAGTTCCTGGTTAAAATCAATAAGGAAAGTCTGGCGCTTCTCATATATCGGACGCAAGTCATCCTCATAATACATAAAGAACGGACTGTTCATATATGCCGAGGCAAGAGCATTCCAATGCAGATGTCTCCAGTTGCCGTGGTCGCTTATGTGCACATCACGCATCAACTGTTTAGGTGAGTCAGACTTGACCACAGGAATTGTGAGGGTCTGGACACCATCAGCCACCGCTATCACGCAGCGGTTCCGGTATGTCTGTTTATGATAGCTGTCGTACTGCTCGACAAGCACCCGCGCAGATGAGGCCATCATCCTGACCATACTGACTGGAGGCAGGTATGCGGAGCAAAAAAGAGGAGGCATCAGTTATAGCTCTTTACTGTGTGGAATATGCGGTTCCAGCGTATCTTGCCTTTCTGGCCAAACTTCTTGTCCTTGTCAAGAGAAAGCCATACCACTACCGGACGTCCCACGATATGATCCTCGGGCACAAAACCCCAGTAGCGTGAGTCGGCGCTGTTGTGACGGTTGTCACCCATCATCCAGTAATAGTCCATCTGGAATGTGTAGCTGGTAGCCTTTGCGCCATTAATGAGAATTGTGCCGTCAGGCTCAACCTTCAGCTCATTACCCTCATATACCTTGATAATACGCTCATACAAAGGCAGGTTGTCAATATCAAGCCCAACAGTCTCGCCCTTCTTTGGAATCCATACCGGACCGTAGTTGTCAACACTCCACTTGGTATTCTTGTTAAGCGGGAACAGCCACACTCCTTCCTTATGATGAATACGCTCTACATTTACCGCGATTTCTGAATGTGCGGAAAGAGTGGCTGCGGCCTTTTCAGTAAGAGGCAGAATAATAGTGCCTGCACGGTTGTACTTGTCAGGTAAGTCTTCCTGGCTCAGCCAAAGTTCCTCACGAAGCTTCTGAGGAATAGGATTGGACAAAGTAACGTTATAATTGAACTGCACGTTCTCTGGCTGGTGCGATTCCTGTCCGTCAATATAAATGATGCCATCAATTATCCGGAGAGTCTGGCCTGGAAGCCCCACGCACCTTTTCACATAATTCTCTCTGCGGTCAACTGGACGTGAGCCTATGGCACCAAATGTGTCTGAATGCCTGCTTATATGGTCGCGTCCTACGGAATAATAGAAATCGTAAACCCTGCGCTGCTCCATCGCGCTCATACTGTCAAGTCTGACATCACGACACAGGCTGCTGCCTATCTCATAGACCAGACCATAATAGTCCATTGCCTGATATGCGGGATTTCCTACAATCGTATCGCCGGAAGGATAATTGAAAACCACAATGTCGTTCTGCTGTATTGTGCCAAAACCTCTCACGCGCTCGTACTTCCATTGCGGCTTTTCAAAATAGCTTTTGCCTCCTCCAGGAAGAGTGTTGTTCGTAAGCGGCATAGTAAGGGGAGTCATCGGTTTGCGAGGACCATACGCCACCTTGCTGACATACAGGTAATCGCCTACCAGGAGCGACTTTTCCAGAGAGGATGACGGAATGGTATAATTCTGAAAAAGATAGAGATTCACAAAATAGACCGCCACAAGTGCGAAGACAATGGCATCTATCCAGCTCATCACTGAACGCAAAGCAGTGTTTTTAATGTCTTTCCACCAGCTCCACTTGACGATTTTTGTGGTGTACAGGTCAATGATAAACGGTACTGCCAGCAGCCCCCACCACCCCTTTATCCATACAAGGAACAGCAGATACAAAACCATCACTATGGCCAGCAGCACCCAGTCTCGCGCCGGAACATCAGAAAGCTTTCTTGCAGCAGACCTCTTACCGCCTGCATTCTCAGACTTTTGCAACATCTTCTATCTACATATATCTTATTCAATCTTTCAAATACCAAGCAAATCACTCATGCCCAGGAATCCGGTATGACTGATGGTGTATTCAGCAGCCAGGACAGCGCCTAAGGCAAGACCCGAGCGGTTTCTTGCACTGTGTGTCAACACTATCTCATCAGCATCGCTGCTGTATGTTATCGTGTGAATTCCTGCAATCTCGCCTTCGCGTACGGAATCAATACGCACACAATCGGCAGCACAATCCTCACTGCCGGAAAGTGTTCCATCAGCAGCCAGCAGTGTACCCTTTGTCCAGCCGCTCTTGCGGTCAAGACCATTAATAATACCCTCAGCCAAGGTAATGGCCGTACCACTTGGCGCATCAAGTTTATGAATATGGTGCGTCTCAGACATCGAGACATCATACATAGGATAAGCGTTCATCAGCCTCGCCAGATAATTGCTGGCAAGAGAGAACAACGCCACACCAAGACTGAAGTTGCTTGACCAGAAAAGGGTGTTTGAGCCGTCAGCGCATAATGCGCGCATCTCATCACGTTTCTGCTCCATCCATCCGGTGCTTCCGCTTACAACCCTCACACCCGCCTTGAATGCTTTCCGGACATTATCGTATGCCTGCGTAGGCGCTGTGAACTCAATGGCGACATCCGCACTGCGAAAAGCCTCACTCTCAAAATCCTCAGGGTTGTCTATATCAATCCTGCAGACTATTGAATGGCCACGCGACAGAGCAACGCGCTCTATCTCGTGTCCCATCTTACCATAACCAATAAGTGCTATGCGCATCAGAAATCAAGGCTGGTATTTTCATAAACGTGAGCCATCAGATAACCGAGGCCCCTGCCATATCTCTTGTCCTGAATGGCATTCCACTGCTCAAACTGCTCCTCGTCAAGCATCTTCTTGTACTTCTTGGCATACTTGGCGGTTATCTTCTCAACAGTCTCACGGATTGCAGTCTGATTCAGAGCCTCCTGCTCGCCACTGCCGAATCCGAAGCCCATTCCACCCATACGGCCACCTCCCATTGATGCGAACTCATTAGAGAGGAGATGCTCAAAAATGGCACGCTGCATATTGCGGCACACCTCCTCATACTCAGTTTTCACCAACTTGGAAAACTTTTCTGAAGTCTTCTGATCTAAAAAGAAAGGAAGATCATACAGACAGGCCTGAACAATGGAATCAGACTCTACCTCGTAAAACGGTTTCTCAGACGAGCCCATCATACCCGGCATCATACCCATTCCACCCATTGGCGGCATCATACCTCCCATAGGACGCTGGGCCTGAGCCACAACTACAGCACACAATACAATAAGTAATAGGGATAACCTCTTCATACCTGTTTCTTGTCTATGTTATAATTACAAACTATTTAAATCAAAAGGGCGCCCTTTCTGCGGCACACCGCGGAAAGAGCGCCCTTATTATCAGTTACCAGCTATCAGAGCTTTGGACCAGCGGCTACCAGAGCCTTGCCAGACTCGTTGCCCTCGTACTTTGCGAAATTCTTGATGAAGCGGCCTGCCAGATCCTTAGCCTTCTCCTCCCACTCTGCTGCGTTCTTGTAAGTATCGCGTGGATCAAGGATGTTGGTGTCAACACCCTCAAGCTGTGTAGGAACCTCAAAGTTGAAATAAGGAATCTGCTTGGTAGGAGCCTTGTCGATTGATCCGTTCAGGATAGCATCAATGATGCCGCGGGTATCGCGGATAGAGATACGCTTGCCTGTTCCGTTCCAGCCAGTGTTTACCAAATAAGCCTTGGCACCGCTCTTCTCCATCTTCTTAACCAGCTCCTCGGCATACTTTGTAGGATGCAGCTCAAGGAATGCCTGGCCGAAGCAAGCTGAGAATGTCGGGGTCGGCTCGGTGATACCGCGCTCTGTACCGGCCAGCTTAGCTGTGAAGCCGCTCAGGAAATAGTACTTGGTCTGCTCCGGAGTCAGAATTGATACTGGAGGCAGAACGCCGAATGCGTCAGCTGACAGGAAGATAACCTGCTTTGCAGCCGGGCCCTCAGATGCCGGACGGACAATCTTGTTGATATGATAGATAGGATAGCTTACGCGGGTATTCTCGGTAACGCTCTTGTCTGCGAAGTCAATCTTGCCCTCAGCGTCAACAGTAACGTTCTCAAGAAGAGCGTCACGACGGATTGCGTTATAGATATCAGGCTCTGACTCCTTGTCAAGGTTGATAACCTTGGCATAGCAGCCACCCTCAAGGTTGAATACGCCCTCGTCATCCCATCCGTGCTCGTCATCACCGATAAGCAGACGCTTAGGATCGGTTGACAGAGTGGTCTTGCCGGTGCCTGACAGGCCGAAGAAGATAGCAGTGTTCTGGCCGTTCATATCGGTGTTTGCAGAGCAGTGCATTGAGGCGATGCCCTGAAGCGGGAGGAAGTAGTTCATCATTGAGAAGAGACCCTTCTTCATCTCACCACCATACCAGGTGTTAAGGATAACCTGCTCCTTGCTTGTAACATTGAATGCCACAGCAGTCTCTGAGCGGAGGCCCATCTCCTTGAAGTTCTCAACCTTTGCCTTAGCTGCGCAATATACTACGAAATCCGGCTCCAGGTCAAACTCGGCCTGATTCTGTGGACGGATGAACATATTGGTAACGAAATGAGCCTGCCATGCAACCTCCATAATGAAGCGGACCTTCATACGGGTATCCTTGTGTGTTCCGCAGAAGCCGTCAACAACGAAAAGGCGCTTGCCTGAGAGCTGCTTCAGAGCCAGTTCCTTCAGCTTTGCCCAGTTCTCCTGTGAGAGCTCGTGGTTGTCGTTAGGATACTCAGGAGTGTTCCACCATACGGTGTTTTTTGACTTGTCGTCCATAACGATGTACTTGTCCTTAGGTGAGCGGCCGGTATAGATGCCAGTCATCACGTTGATAGCGCCAAGCTCAGTTACCTGACCTTTGTCAAAACCCTCAAGACCCGGTTTGGTCTCCTCGTTGTAAAGAACCTCGTAAGTTGGATTGTAAAGAATCTCGGTTGCACCGTCGATTCCGTACTTCTTCAGATCAATGTTTGCCATTTTGTTTGTATTGTTTGTTAAAAATTCGCTGTCCTTTCATAGGGGGAACAGAGCATACTGACACAGCCCCTCGTTTCCCGACTACAAAGATACTACCTTTTTAAAATATGCGAAACACCTAATTAACATTTTATGAACAGCCGCTTATATTTAAACTTTGATAACACGAAGTGTTTACCACACTTTGCAAAATACTCACTGTACGCACAACCGGAAAAATAATTTTGCCTGAGAACAACGGATTTTATACCTTTGGGGGATATTGCAGACGGACATCATAAAAAGACAACTATAAATGGAAGTTATTGATTTTAACAAAACGAACTCAATTCTGAACAAGTTCATGTCAGAGTTGCGCGATGTGAGTGTTCAGGGTGACCAGTTGCGTTTCCGCAGGAATCTGGAGCGCATTGGCGAGATTATGGCCTACGAGGTGAGCAAGCGTCTCAACTATGTGGCCAAGCAGGTTCAGACCCCACTTGGCACCGCAACAGTAAACGTACCCCGCGAGGACGTGGTTCTTGCCACGGTATTCCGCGCGGGACTGCCTCTGCATCAGGGATTCCACAATTACTTTGACCATTGCGAGAACGCATTCGTATCAGCATACCGCAAATATCTGGACGAGGTGAACTTCGACATACACATCGAGTACCTCGCATCACCCGAACTGGAAGGAAAGACTCTGATTCTGGTTGACCCGATGCTGGCCACAGGAAGCAGCATGTATCTGGCATACAGGGCCCTGCTCTCAAAAGGCACTCCCAAGACCATCCATCTTGCGTCCGTCATAGCAGCCCGGCAGGGTGTTGACTACATCACCAAGATGTTCCCGCAGGACAAGACCACACTCTGGTGTGCCGCCATTGACCCTGAGTTGAACAGCCACGCCTATATCGTGCCGGGCCTGGGTGACGCAGGCGACCTCTGCTTCGGACAGAAATAAAAAAGGCGGACCGCAATCCGCCTTCCCAGCAGCAAAAGACGCAGGCCCTGGTCCCGCGTCTTTTCTCATTGTCACTTGCCATATCTCTGAAGTACCACGGCAATAGGGTCATCACCATACAGCTCAGCCTTCACCTCCTCGTAGAAATGGGCGTGCGAGCACTGTATATATGGTTGTAGCCAGAAGAAGCCTATGCCAAAAGTAAGGATGCACAGAATCGCCCATCCTATGAAACTCAGGTCCAGCAGGAACAGGCGGAACTTATGGCCGTTCATCATCTTGCGGCTCAGATAGATACAGTCATCAACCGGAATGTCAGGACAATCGCGCGATATGAAAGACGCCATACTGTACGCGTATGCCTTAATGATGCCCGGGATGAGCAGCAGCAGGCTCCATAATACGGTATAGATGGTAACAAGCAATCTCGTACCCAAGGCACGCCAGTAGCGCCACTTGAATCCGTAACCGAACATATTACCCATCAGTCTGTCATCGCCGCGCTTCAGGTTCAGAAAGGTATTCTCATAGCCGAACCCCACCGGCAGCAGAACGAAAAGGATCAAAGGCCAGCTCGTAAAGCCTACCAAGCTTGGCAGATCCATATCGGTCAGGAAATTGTATAGGCCTATAGTACTCATTACCTCGCTTGCTCTGACACAAAAATCCGGCCCATCGCATAGCAATGTAATCAGCACATAAACCAAAGTTGTAAGCGCGGCTGCGCCCCAATGTCCGTGAAGTGAGGCACGTGCGGCACCGCGAATCTCAGAATTCCTTTTCATAATCCTTATTGTTTATAGTTATGTAATGTTCCAGATAATTTGAATAACCTGCTACGAAAGTAATACATCTTCAGGCCTCAGGCACAAGAATAGTGTGACAATATTGTGACATTTCTATTATTACGCCTTATTCTGGAAGGCCAGGGCATAACAACGCATCTGCCGGACCATAGAGAGCAGACCATTGCTGCGAGTAGGGGAAAGGTGCTCGCTCAGGCCTATCGCATCTATGAAATGGAGGTCACTGGCAATGATGTCGGCAGGTGTCTGCTCAGACCACACCCTGATAAGCAAGCCTATCAGCCCTTTGGTAATGATGGCATCGCTGTCTGCCTGAAAGATTACCTTGCCATTCATCATCTCTGCGTGAAGCCACACACGGCTCTGACACCCCTCAATAAGATTATCTTCTGTCTTGTACCGTTCATCAAGGTGAGGCAGTGAGTTACCCAGATCTATTATGAGCTGATACTTGTCCATCCAGTCGTCAAATACGCTGAACTCCTCTATTATCTCCTCTTGTATATCGTTGATTGACGCCATCACTTCTCGTTATAAACAACATACATCACGGTTTGGCCTACGGCCTGCAGCGTGGCCCTGTCTATGTGCTCCAGATTATCGCTCACGGTGTGCCAGGTGGGGCCGAATGAGCTCTGCCTGCAATCCGGATAGTATGGAATAATGTCAACCGCCGGTATCTTGGCTATCGTGTTGATGAAGACGTGGTCATCGGTAACATATCCGGACACCTCGTTCGGGAAGAGCCTGCCGTTACCTGTCACAGCCGCCGCATTCCACACCTTGTCAACCACAGCCGGCGCAAAACGAGTGGAATAAGCCTCACGATAGAACACCGCATCCTGGCCGCCCACCATATCAAGAAGTATGGCAAACCTGGCATTATAGTCCTGGCGGTGCATCCTGCGCGCCCAATATTGCGTACCCAGGCCCCACATCTCAGCTCTCTCCGAGCCTTTCCAATCGCTTCCGGGCCCCCAGTCCTCTGCATCGAGAAAAATGCAGTCAACACCTATCTCCGGCTGCTGAATCTGCATCTGTCGCGCTATCTCGAGTATCACCGCCACACCGCTGGCACCGTCGTTTGCCGCATCCACGGGCTTCTTGCGATTAGCCTTGTCCGGATCGTTGTCAGCCCAGGGACGGCTATCCCAGTGAGAGCATATTATCACCCTTTTCCTCAGCTCAGGCTTGTACTGGCCAATAATATTGAAACCTTTTATGAGTGTCCCGTCAAAAGCAGTAACCTCTATATCCTGCACTATAGTCTCGGCTCCGAATCCGCGAAGCTTGTCCGCGAGCCACTGCGCGCAAGCCTTATGCGCAGCGGTATTGGGCACGCGCGGACCAAAGTCTGTCTGAGCCTTGACATAACTGTAGGCGCTGTCAGCATTGAAGGGAGGCACAGTCACCGCCTCAACGGATAATGTCTGCCCAGTAATGGCCCCACCGGCCTTACCTGCCATTACCTTGCCGCCCTTTCCGCCGCATCCCGCAGCCAGAGCCAATCCCATAACAACCGTACAAGCCAGTCTGATCATAATCACTTCTCAATATTCATTACCGCCAACTACCCCATTCCGCATAGCCGCCAACAACCAATAGCCAACGTCATTTATTCAGTTTCCAGGTAGCTCCGTCCTTAGTATCCTTTATCTCAAACCCAAGCGCGGTAAGCTCATTGCGAATCTTGTCACTGGTAGCCCAGTCCTTATTGGCCTTGGCTATCGAGCGCTGCTCCAGCAACATATCCACAACCTTGCTGAATGCCTCCTCACGTCCGTTGCCGCCATCCTGCTCCTTTCTCATTCCCAAAATGCCGAACAGGAATGTATCGAACAGCCCGCGCAACTCATCAACATCGGCCTGCGCCAGACTAGCCTTACCGTCAACAGCCTGATTAATCACCTTGGCGGCATCAAACAGGATGCTTATCACAATCGGAGTATTCAGGTCATCGTCCATTGCCTCATAGCAGCTGGAACGGAACGCCTTGACATCAGTATCCGACGCTCCCGCCGGTTTGATGCGGTCAATTGCGGCATAGGCCTCCACAAGACGGGCCAGAGCCTTCTCGGCAGCCTGAAGAGCATCATTGCTGAAATCAACTGTTCCACGATAATGGGCCATCAGTATGAAGAAACGGATAGTCATTGGTGAGTATGGTTGCCGCAACTTCTCGTGTGCGCCGTCAAAGAACTGATTCAGCGTGATGAAGTTGTTGTAGCTCTTGCCCATCTTCTTTCCCTCGATGGTAATCATATTGTTGTGCATCCAGTAGTGAACCATCTGGTCGCCCTGCGATGCCACAGCCTGCGCAATCTCGCACTCGTGATGCGGGAACACAAGGTCCATTCCACCTCCGTGTATGTCGAATTGCTGTCCAA
Organism: Bacteroidaceae bacterium; assembly: GCA_045597985.1. Classification (GTDB taxonomy): domain Bacteria; phylum Bacteroidota; class Bacteroidia; order Bacteroidales; family Bacteroidaceae; genus Colenecus. The sequence continues at coordinate 25,484 of JAZLLE010000065.1, forward strand.
GATACTTGCGGCCCATAGCGGTACACTCGCAATGCCAGCCGGGGAAGCCATCGCTCCACGGTGACGGCCATCTCATAATATGCTCCGGCTGCGCCTTCTTCCAGAGAGCGAAGTCTATCTGATTGCGTTTCTCACCCACGCCCTCGAGCTCACGGCTCACATCGCGCACATCATCCAGATTACGGCCCGACAGAATGCCGTAATGATACTTCCTGTCATATTTCTCCACATCGAAATAGACTGAGCCGTTTGACTCGTACGCGAACCCGTTGTCCATTATCTCCCTGACCAGCTCAATCTGCTCGATGATATGTCCTGAGGCGTGCGGCTCGATGCTTGGCGGCAACACGTTCAGTCTCTGCATAGCCGCATTGAAGCGGTTTGTGTAGTACTGCGCAACCTCCATCGGCTCCAGTTGCTCAAGACGGGCTTTCTTTGCTATCTTGTCCTCACCCTCGTCGGCATCGTGCTCCAGATGACCTACATCGGTAATATTGCGCACATAACGCACCTTGTACCCCAGATGAGTGAGATAGCGGAACAATATGTCAAATGTTATTGCAGGACGCGCGTGTCCCAGATGTGGGTCGCCATATACCGTAGGGCCGCATACATACATACCAACGTGCGGAGCGTTGAGCGGCTCGAACAACTCTTTTTTTCTTGAGAGGGTATTGTAAATAGTCAGTTTGTGTTCCATATCCACACCTATTATTATCTTTCCGCAAAGGTAACTGATTTTTTCCTAACTTCGCGCTGGTTTTACAAACGCCACGCTATGGAACGCAAAGATTTTGAGATAATGTCGCCTGTAGGCTCCTGGGAATCGTTGGCCGCGGCTTTCCAGGCTGGTGCCGGCTCAGTATATTTTGGTGTTGACAAACTGAATATGCGCGCACGCTCCGCATCAAGATTCACCATTGATGACCTTCGCGCTATAGCCCGCGATTGCGAGGAGCACGGAGTAAAGAGCTACCTTACACTGAATACCGTAATGTACGGCGAGGATATTCCTATGATTCACGAGATAGCCGACGCTGCCCTTGAGGCCGGTATCTCGGCAGTGATAGCCTGCGACATAGCAGTGATGACATACTGCAACAGCATTGGTCTTGAGGTACATCTGTCAACGCAGCTTAACATCAGCAACATCGAGGCCCTGCGCTTTTACGCACAGTTTGCCGATGTAGTGGTCCTGGCACGCGAGCTTAACCTGACACAGGTGGCGGAAATCTACAGGCACATCACCCAGGAGAACATCTGCGGCCCTAAGGGAAAGCAGATACGCATTGAGATGTTCTGCCACGGAGCCTTGTGTATGGCTATCAGCGGCAAATGCTATATGAGTCTGAACGAGCTTGGCGCATCGGCAAACCGTGGCGCCTGCATGCAGGTATGCCGCAGGGGGTACAACGCCTACCTGCTTCAGGACAAGGAGTCCGACATAGAGCTGAAGGTTGAGAACCAATATATAATGTCGCCAAAAGACCTCAAGACCATACGTTTTCTTGACCAGCTGATTGAGGCAGGCGTACGTGTGTTCAAGATAGAGGGACGTGCCCGTGGTCCGGAATACGTGCGTACCGTAACCGAGTGCTACTCAGAGGCCATTCAGGCAGTACTTGACGGCACCTTCACCGATGAGCGCAAGGATGAGTGGGACGCGCGTCTCAGCACAGTATTCAACCGTGGCTTCTGGAACGGCTATTATCTTGGGCAGCGGCTGGGCGAGTGGACTGACAAATACGGCTCACAGGCCACAGAGACAAAGGTCTATGTAGGCCGATGCACCGACTACTTCTCAAAGTTGGGCGTAGGCGAGTTCCTGCCTGAGGCAGCCTCATTAAAGGAAGGAGACAAGCTGATGATAACAGGCAATGCCACCGGCTGTCTGACCTTCACCCTTGAGGATCCGCGCGTTGACATGAAGAGCGTGACGGAGGTTCCGCAGGGCAAGCCCGTATCTTTCAAGACCCCTGACAGGGTACGTCGCGGCGACAAGCTTTACAAAATAGAATCACGGTAACATCCAACTGAAATGAATCTGCTCCGGAAAGCTACACTTATCACGCTGGCACTCCTTTGCTGCGGCACCGCCTTGGCGCAAAGCCGCAGGAACGCTGAGCGTGGGGGGCGTACACTTCGCGAGCAGCGCAAGGTCGAGGCGGAAATGAGCCAGATGAGCACAGAGAAAGCTCTGATGAGATACGCCGGCAATATATATCAGTTCGGGCAGGTGTTTCCACAGGAGAAGGTTTATATCCAGTTTGACAACACATCGTACTACACAGGCGAGACCATCTGGTTCAAGGCATTCGTGGTTGAGGCATCCACCCACCACCGTGCCCCGAGCAAGGTGTTGTATGTAGATTTGCTATCCCCCACAGGAGTGGTTCTGAAGCAGCAGAAACTGAAAGTGGTGGCAGGACAGGCCGACGGATCATTTCCTTTGATAGACGGCTCAACAGACTATGCGCGCGACCTTCGCGGAACAGTCCTTGCCTACCCCAGCGGTTTCTATGAGGTACGGGCATATACCGCCAATATGCAGAATTTCAGCGAGGAGGGCATATTCTCGCGAGTGCTGCCTGTATTTGAGAAACCTGAGCAGGACGGCAATTACTACGGAGAGGCTCCAATAATAAAGAACCACTATAATCAGGAGGCCAAGGTTGAGCAGTTCAGGCCAAAGACTGAATCAGCAGGAGCAAACAGCGTCAAGGCATCGTTCTATCCGGAAGGCGGGAACCTGGTTCAGGGGCTCCCCGGCCGTGTGGCATTTCAGATTACCGGCAGTGACGGTTTCGGCATAGACGCGGAGGGCATCCTCAACGACACCACTCCGGTCAGTACATTTCACGACGGAATGGGCTCTTTTGAGCTTACGCCATCCACCCGTACAGACAAGGTTACATTTACCATAAACGGCAAGCCACACACATACTCACTGCCACAAGCCATTCAGAGCGGTTACTCTATGAGAGTGGAGACTATGCCTGGCAATTCCAGCCTTCTTGTATCAATAACAGGCACCGGAATGGACATCGACACCCTGGGAGTGACAATGACCTGCAGGGGGACGCTGGTGCATTTCAGTATGCTGGATATGAGAGAAGGCTCAGCCACAACCCGCATTCAGCTCTCAGGAATAAGCGAGGGAGTCTGTCAGATAACTCTATATGACCGCCACGGCATTATTTACGCCAGACGCGCCATATACAATCATACAGGCCAGAAAGCGCCAAGACTGCTGTATTTCCCTGATAGCGGCAAGATTTCGCCTTTCTCACCCATCAAGCTGAAATTCGAGCTTTACGGCACCAACGGATTAGGCCTCCGCGACCGTTTCTGCCTGTCGGTACGCGACAGCCATTGCCCAGGCACAGCCGCAGGCGATGACCTGCGCACAGCGCTCCTGCTCTCGTCCGACATTCGTGGTTTCATAAACAATCCGGAATATTATTTCGAGTCTGACGACTCTGTCCATACGGCCGCTCTGGACCTGCTGATGATGGTTCAGGGCTGGGAAAGGTACGACTGGCAGCTGATGTCCGGCGTAAAGGCGTACAGGGAAACGCATCGTATGGAGGACAGCCTCACCCTGAACGGCTGGATAGAGACACCGCTCACACGCAAGCCTATGGACAGCATCGTTGTGACAGCCGCCGTAACATCGTGGGACAACCAGAAAATAGAGCGTTTCCGATACGTCACCGGCACAGACGGCTACTTCGGTTTCAACCTCTCCGATTTCCAGAACACAGCCAAGATGACCATATCTGCCAATCCAAGGCACAAGCGTCTGACAGGCACATCAGCGCGCATCCGCTTTGAGCGCTCTATGAGGCCTTCCGTCAGGGCATACCTGCCTCAGGAGACCTTGCTGACCGATGCAAGCGGCAAGATAACGTCAATAAAGGACAAAAGCCAGACAACGCTGAACACGGAGGAAAGCAATTTTCCTACAGTAGTAGATATAAACGACGGCATCATACTGCCTGAGGTTGACATCAAAGACAAGCGCATCTACATAGACTACTACACCTTCAAGGCCTTTGATGTACGGCAGGACACCGAGATGGAGCTTGATATGGGCGAATACAGCACAAACGTGGCCGGCTACCTCATTGACAAGGGCTACTCCATAGAGTTTAACAGCACCGGCAGTGGCGACATAGCCTACATCAACGGGCACAAGCCCTACTTCTATGTTCACGAGGCTACAAAAGCGTTGAATCAGGGATTATACGGAGCCCCCACTTTCATCGATACCAAAGACATAAAGAGCATAATGGTCTTTGACCGTGTGATGTTCGAGACCGAGGCTATGAGACTGTCACCGCTGCTTCAGGAGCTGAGACGCAAGCAGATGGACTTTGATACACCCGAGACACTGCTGCAAAAAGAGAAAAACCGCGTGCTTATGGTTGATATTGAGTTAAAGGAGGAGCACCAGCGCGCCATCAGCAGCGAGCTCAAGAACATCAACTCCCGCCTGTCAACAGTCACCGGATTCTCCGATCACTTCGACTTCTACAGCCCGTCGTACCCCGACGGCCCTATCCGTGGCGACATTGATTACCGCCGCACCCTATACTGGAATCCCAATGTCATTACCGACCGCGAGGGCCACGCCCAGGTGGAGTTCTACAACAACTCCTACTCCACCAGCCTGAGCATCACCGGCGCAGGCATAACCCAGAACGGCACGCCCTACGTGCTGGATGACAATTTCTGAATATGGAAATGAATAATCCTACTTCCAAACCGAGATACGAGAGCCTTGACGGACTAAGAGGTGTGGCAGCACTGATGGTTGTCATTTTCCACTGTTTCGAGATATATTGTCCTCCCGGCGGGCAGCAGATTATCAACCACGGTTATCTTGCGGTGGACTTCTTCTTCGTGCTGTCCGGATTCGTAATAGGATACGCATACGATGACCGATGGGGGCGTATGAGTTCCTGGACCTTCTTCAAAAGACGCCTGACCCGCCTTCATCCTATGGTTGTTGCCGGAGCGGTAATCGGATTGTGCCTTTTCTTTTTAGGCGGCAACTATTACCCCGAAATAACCGATAATCCTTTCTGGAAAATACCTCTCTGCCTCGTAATGTGTATTCTGATGATACCTTGCGGCCCCGGAATTGACATACGCGGATGGGCGGATTTCTATCCACTGAACTGCCCCAGCTGGACGCTCGCATACGAATATGTGGGCAATATACTGTATGCCTTTATCTTCAGGCATCTTACCAAAGCCACCCTGGCCATCCTATGCGTATGCTGTGCATTCCTCACTCTTGACCTGACCTTGGGCTGGGACGTGTTCGGACTGTTCCCCGAAGGACCAAAATACAGTGTATTCGGCGGATGGTACCTTACGCCTCAGGATATTTACACAGGTTTCGCCAGACTTCTGTACCCTTTCCTTTGCGGACTTCTGATTTCACGCATACTGAGGGAGAGGTCAACCGCAGCCAATCCAAGCGGCAGCCCTCTAAGAATTAAATGCGGATTCCCTCTGGCGTCGCTGATACTCATCTCAATATTCAGCGCGCCCTGCATTGGAGGTACAGACGGATTACCCAACGGCATGTTCCAGGCATCGGCAATCCTCATAATATTCCCGATTGTCGTTATCATTGGAGCAGGAAGCGCCACCCGGACTAAAGCCGGAACTAAAATCTGCAAATGGCTGGGAGAACTGTCATATCCCCTATACATCACACACTACCCACTGCTCTATATGCATTTGTCATTCGCCATAGACCATCCTGACAAGCCATCCTGGGTGCATTTCACAGAAGCCGCCGGAGTTGTAGTCTTGTCAGTGATTTTAGCCCGCTGCCTCTACAAGGCGTACGATCTTCCGGTCAGGAAATGGCTCACAGACCACTGGCTTCGCAGCCAAAAACCTTGAGACCTTATATCGCATTGCCATTGTAAGCGTCTCTGCGATTACACATAATCTCAGCTTTCTTCAGACAAGTGAGTAACAAATGACGTTGTCCACTCACTCTCCACTCAGTGTCCTCTCACTCTCCACTCAGTGTCCTCTCGTTCTCCACTCTGGGTCCACTCTGCCTCCACTCTGGGTCCACTCATTCTCCACTCTGAGGCGGAAAAAGAATGGAAAACAAGAGGAGTCACAGTGAAGTCACAGCGAAGGAACAACGGAATTATCCGTAAAATAGCAGGGTCCGTTTCGGGGCCGCTGATAATCAGTGTTTTACGACATACTTTGGGACAAACGGGGCCGGATTTGGGGACAACCCATTGCGGTTCCAAAAAGACGCCATAACTTTGCGGCGTGAACCTGAGACGAGGGCCCATCCCGGATTCACAAACGTACCATGCTGCCGTTATCAGTTTAACAGCAGCATTATTGTTTAACGCTTTAAAAACTCAAAACAATGGCGATTTTCACAGGAATAGTAAGCAAGTTGATTGGATCCGCAGGTGCCCTGACTTTCAGAAAGTCCGGCGGCAAGACAGTTGTGTCGGAGAAAGTGACCCGCACGTCAAACAGGCGCACACCCCGCCAGCAGCGCGTCAGGATGCGCTGGGCCAATATGGTGCGTATGTACAGGTGTCTGCATCAGGCTCTGTCTGACTGCTTTGAGGCCCGCCCTGCCGGCTTGAGTGAATTCAATATGTTCACCAGAGTGAACTCCAGTATGCAGCCTGTCTATATGACCCGCAGCGAGGTGGCCGGCGGCGGCTGCGTTGCCGCACCATACCAGGTATCGCAAGGCTCACTGCCATCGGTGGGCGTCACGCTGAGCGGCACATCCGCAGTAACTGACATCGCCCTTGGCGCTCTGCAGATAGACGCCGACACAACAGTGGCCGCTCTGAGCGACGCGATAGTAAGGAACAACCCGGACTTCAACTACGGCGACAGCATCACCTTCGTAAGCGTACGCCAGAGCATCAACTCCGTTACCGGCATACCGTATTGCTCAGCCCGCTCGTGGACCGTTACCCTTGACAAGAGCAGCAGCGTATTGCTGTGGAGCCTGTGCGGCCGCGAGGGCTTCGCGTCAGAGAATGGCTGCCTGGCACGCCACACCGCAGAGGCCGAGAGCATCAGAGCCAAGTACGCCGGCTGCCTGTTCACGTGGATACACTCCCGCCGGAGCGGCGGCAAGACTCAGGTGAGCACCCAGCTACTGACCGGACAGAACAGCCTGCTGGAGAATTACACCGGTGGTAACGCCTACCTGCGCGCCGTAGCCACATACGGCGGCGAGAGCCGTGACGATATAGGCTCGTCCAACTTTGATGAAGGCAAGTGGGAAGACGATTACGATTATGCCAGCCCCACCAGCCAAAACAGCGATGGAGGCTCCAGTAACGCAAGTAACTCAGGTGGCAGTAACAACACTGCCTCCCGACCAAACCCCTTTGAGGACGAATAAGGCAATTCCGTAGCAGTCAGAGACTGTCTTTGGGGTGTCTCTCTTAAGAAGCCGTTAAGCGAGTAGCCGTGAAATGCGTGAGGAAACGCGGTTGTCTGAGCGCCAGCGAGTTCCGCGTTTTCACGGCGTAGCGGGCAGGCTTCGTAGAGCCTGGCCCCAAAGACAGCCTCTGACTGCGGCCTTTATTGCAACACTCTCTAGCTGCGGCCATGAAGCAAAGTGGGTCAAGGTACCTGCCCCCTTGACCCATTGAGCGTCTCAGGAAACGATATGCGAAGGGACCTGATTACATTTTCAACCCATATGATTGGTGTTGGAAAAATATTTTGTATTTTTGGAAATCTATTGGTACAGAAATCAAAACAAAACAAGATATCAAGTATGAGACAAGACATCAAAAACAAGGAACAGTGGGAGCGTCAGAACTACGTTCCTGCCAGTGTGAAGGTGATTGAGGTCACCGCACAGAGAATAATCTGCCAGAGCGGCGGAACCGAAAACAGTCTGGAAGGTAACACATCTGGCTGGTATTAACCATTAAAGCTTTGAATTATGAAAAAGACAATATTATCCATAGCATTCATTGCAGCCGCAATCTTTGCGGCATCCTGCCAGAAGGAGAGTCTTCAGGAAAATACAGCAACTGAAGGAAGTGCTTCCGTATTCACTGCCACCATCGAGACCGGGGCAAGCACGAAGACCACCGTTGAGAGAGTTGACGGGACTGAGGTAATTTACAAGACAAAGTGGGAGAGTACAGACCAGATAAGCATCAACGGTGTAACCTATACCGCGATTCCCGATGGTACAGACGCCACCAAGGCTACTTTCGCCAAAGACTCCGGCAATGACCCGACAGGAACGTTCAAGGCCTATTTCCCCGCAACGATGTATAGTGACTCCAAGGCCACCCTTCCTGCCTCTTACAGCTATGCAGACGGCAAATACAATATGCCTATGTACGCGGAGAGCACAACGACCTCCCTTTCTTTCAAGAACCTCTGCGGTGTGCTGGCTATCACGGTCAAAGGCACGGATTTCACTTCTGTCAATTCCATCGAGGTGTCGTCAGACACACAGATGAACGGTGAGTTCACAGCTACTGCGGAGGGCGTCCTTTCTTTCGCAAGCGTGACACTCACGGATGCTCTCAAGAAAGTAAACCTCAGTTTCGCTTCCGCAAAGTCCATCGCATCTGATGGTTCGGCCACTTTTTACATTCCGGTTCCTGCCGCCACCCACAATCCTCTGACCATAAAGGTTTCCGACGGAACAACAACAAAAACGATGGTCACCCAAAAGTCCGGTGGAGTGCCAGTTGCGCGCAATACTGTTTATCCCATTGACTTCTATGATAATTCAGAAGCGCTTCCCGGCGTATTCACGGTAAAGGCTGAGACAGAGACAGAGCCGGCAAAGAAGGTTCGTTTCTCTCAGGGTAACCTGTGGTATGGTCCGAGGACGACAGGAGCGTCATCTACCTTCAACTTCGAGACAAATCAGTATAAAATTTCGTCTTCCTGGGATGAATCCCACGTTTCCAATTTCTACTGGTCAAGGACGGCTAATTATGCTTGTTTGAAGGATTATTCTGATTACGGCTACACAACGGATATCCTCTTTACCAATGCAACAGAGACTACACCGAACACTGACTTCACCGTCAATGGTATAACGGGTGTCTGGAGGACACTTTCGCAGGCAGAATGGCAGTATCTGCTTAATAAGCACAAATACGAATATGTGCAAGTAAACGGCATATACGGTATTGTCATTGCCCCGGACGAGTTCTCCGGCAGGATTAAGGAATCATACGATGCCACCACCTGGGCTACAGCTGAAGCCGCAGGACTAGTATTCCTGCCAATCACGGGATACCGGACTGGAGGATACATATACGAAGTGTCCGGAGACGCTATATCGTGTATTTACTGGACAAGTACCGCCGAATCCGGCAATCATGAAAATGCATACCGTATGTTCTTCCAGTGGAAAAGGGCAAAATCAGAATTAGAAGAATCAAAATTAGACACTAATTTCAATGAAGGCGGCAAAAGGGAGTGGGCAGCAGGCATCCGTCTCGTTACAGATGTCAAATGACATTACTTGAAAACAAACAGTTCTTGAAAACAAACAGCGCCCCGCACAGGGCGCTGTTTGTTTTCACTGCAGGACTCCGTCCATAGCCACGGGAGACGACATGTTTCAGTTCATATCTCAGCAAACATATGCCGTTTTTACGTCTTGCCATTGAATCAACATCTGGTGCAACAAAAACAACAAAAAAAATGCCCTACACATATGTGTAGGGTGTCTTCTTGTGGAGCATACGGGAGTCGAACCCGTGACCTTTAGATTGCGAACCTAGCGCTCTACCAAACTGAGCTAATACCCCATTTGCTGTTTTCGGTGCGAATATAATGCTTTTTTCAATCCAACTCAGGATAGCGGGCTGGAATGTTGTCCATTATGTCAAATAAATCCTTCACTGTCTCTGCTCTGAGCATCGCTATGCGGGTGCTCTTGAAATCGGAAAGGCCCTTGAAGAGAGGGCTGGCGGCAAGATGACGGCGGATGTGTACAATGCCCCTGCGCTCGTCCAGACGCGCCACACTATCCAGAGTCTCTTGTTTCAGCACCTCCAGCTTCCAACGGAAACCAGGGTCTGGCATAAGCTCACCGGTATCAAGATAATGCCTCACCTCCTTGAATATCCATGGACGGCCAAAGCTGCCACGGCCTATCATAATGGCATCTACGCCATACAGGTCAAAGCACTCTTTTGCCCTCTCGGGTGTGGTGATATCGCCATTGCCTATGATTGGGATACGCATACGCGGGTTCTTCCTTACCTCGCCAATAAGCGTCCAGTCAGCCTGGCCTGTGTACATCTGAGCACGTGTACGGCCGTGGATGGTAAGAGCCTGAATACCGCAATCCTGCAGCTGTTCGGCCAGTTCTACAATAATCTTGCTCTCGTCGTTCCAGCCAAGACGGGTCTTCACTGTGACAGGTATGCTTACGGCATCAACAATGGCACGTGTTATCTCAAGCATCTTGGGTATGTTCTGAAGCATACCTGCTCCACCACCCTTGCCTGCCACCTTCTTTACCGGACAGCCAAAGTTTATGTCAAGAATATCCGGATGCGCGGTCTCAACCATCTTGGCGGCACCCACCATAGCCTCGGTATCCTTGCCGTATATCTGAATGGCAACAGGGCGTTCCTCGTCGCAAATCTCCAGCTTGCGCATCGTGCTGTTCACCTCGCGGATAAGGGCATCGCTCGATACGAACTCTGTATAGACCATATCGGCTCCGAAACGCTTGCACAGCATACGGAACGCGGGATCTGTAACATCCTCCATAGGAGCCAGCAGAACCGGCCTCCCGCCCAAGTCTATGTTACCTATTCTCATCTTTAGAAAGCGTAGCTGGCAACAATAGAGAACTCAAACGAGCGCTCCGGCATAGTCAGAGACTTGGCGAAGACAAAAGAAATCATATTGCCGTTCGTTATGAAGTTCAGGCCAGCGCCTACCGACACCTGTGGTTTCGATGCCTTGTCGCGCAACGTGCTCACATCAGCGCCTGTTGCCGATGCCATATTCTCCAGACGATATGTCTGTGTAAGAATACCTACATCGCAGAACGGATTGGCACCGATAGACATAGACTGACTGCCGTCCTCCCACGATACGAATCTGAATCTGGCCTCTATGTTGGCCCAGGCATAACCGCTCGCCAGCAATCGGCGGCTGAGCATTCCACGGATGGTATTGTCGCCTCCCAGACCCTCGTTGAGCGATTGAGACGAATCATACGAATATACATCCTGCAGCATATAGAATGGCGATGAGCCCGCTACGGTTCCCTGATAAGCCAGATGATATGCAAACGTGAGCCAGTCCTTGCCCGGAGTGATATAGTGACGGAAGTGAGCTCCAAGCTTGAAATAAGTATTCTGCGCGCTTCCGAACTCCTGTCCGGCGGTAAGCAGAAAGTCTGTATGTATTCCGCTGCGTGGCGAGAGCTGGTGGTCGCGCGAGTCATACTGGAGTCCTCCCTTCAACTCAAGCACGCTGCCACCGTCCTTCTCCTCAGGGCTGATGATGCCGCTGCTTACATAACGGCTAAACAATGTATTGCCATCGTAGTCACCAAGCGACAGATTTCCAGTCTTCACTTTCATATAATTAATGCCGCCGGTCCATCCAAGCGATGGCGTAATGCTTCCACGCAAAGCCATCTGGGCACGCAACGTAGAGTTCTGCATACTGTAATATGCCACACGCCCATCCTTGTTTCTGTCCCAATCCTGATAATAATCCTCCACACCGTTAAAGCCGTAGAATGAGCGCAGCGGATGTGTCTGATATCCTATTCTTGCAGTGAAGTACAAGCCTCTGATTAATTTGTATGAATCGTAGAAAAAATCCACCATCACCTGATTGCGGGTGCAATAGCTCGCGGCAAGATTTATTCTCTGGGTGTATAATGAGCCTTCATCATAGTCGCATAATTCCACAACTCCGCCTAGTTGTGCGCCTAAATCGGAATTATAGGTTACAACAGGAGCGATGCCTACAGTCCAGCCATCATTCTTAATGCGATTGCCGCCAAAAGTCATAAGACCAGATGTCTGGGAGCAAACAGTCAGCGAGCCCGCCAAAAGGAGTGAAAGCACAAAGAGTTTTCTCATACTTTTTCTTACACAGAATTGTTCTGGCGCGAAGTTACTGCAAATATTCCATAATATGACCACTTATCTGCATAAGGCTTATCTCGCAGATTTTGGTGTCATACTCAACCTGAAGCAGACTCTCCTCGGCATCAAGAAGCGATTTCTGCGCCTCGCGCATCTCCAGTCCCGACAAGTCGCCTATCAGATAGCGCTCACAGGCTATCTGGTGAGTCTCGCGTGCCGTGAGCAGGTTTTGCCTCTCCAGATCAAGCAAACGCAGATTGTTCTCATATGCCTGCCACAAGTCAGTCAGACGCGCCATAAGCGACTGCTCCACCTCATCGCGGCTCAGCTCTGCACTCTGAATATCCAGCTGAGCGTTCAGGCGGTCTGTCCTATGCTTGCCGTCAAGCAGGTTCAGACCGATGGTAGCACCGAAGTCGGGCCCCCAGTTGTCACGCCCGGACGTAGTGCCTGAGCCGTAGATATTATGCGTATATCCATATCCGGCACTCAGGCGCAGATATGGATAGTTGCGCGCGTTGACACTGCGAAGCTCCTGCTGTGCCATACGGCTGTCGCTCTCGGAACTTATCAAAGAAAGGTTACTCTCAAGCACATCCTTATTTAATGTAGCATAATCCAGCTCCTGCAACAGCTCGATTGTAGTATCAGCCACCTCAAAATAGCTCTGTACAAACGGTCCGCCCATAAGTTTGTTGATGCTTATCCTGGCCGATGCCAGAGCCTCATTCTGCTTAAGGCTTTGTGCGCTGTCGGCATTGAAATAGACCTGTGCCTGCTTAAGGTCAAGGCGGGAGTTGTTACCTATGTTATAACGTTCCTGCACTATGCGAAGGCGCTCACGCGACAGTTCAACGGCATAGTTCAGATTGCGCATACGGATGGACTGACGCACATAGTTGTAGTACTCAGACACCATCTGCGACATAAAGTCCTCTATGGCAATACGGCTGCGAAGCTCTCCCTGTGAGTGCAGCTCACGCAGACGCTCACGGGTGGCCTGCACCTTGAATCCGTTGAACACGGTCCACGTGGCGCCTACCGATGCGGACAATGTCTGGTCAAGCACGTTTCGTGTCTGGGTGTCACTGCCCGTGGTGCGGTCTGTCATATCGCGGCTGTACATATTGCCGCTGTATCCTGCCGACAAATCCACCGAAGGCATTCCCCCGGCGCCGGCCCAACTGTCATTGTTGGCCGACACCTGCTCGCTTGTTCTGGCTATGCGTATCTTATAGTTGTTCTCCAGACCCTTGTCAAGACACTCCCTCAGGGTCATAGTCTGCGCGCCTGCCATCAGTGAGCAAGCCGCTGCCAATGCTATTGCTATAGTCCTTCTCATTCCTCAGAGTCTTTATCCTTGCGTACAGACGAGATGTACGAGTAGATGGATGGTACAATGTACATTGTAAAGAATGTAGATATAAGCATACCGCCTACAACCGCGGTACCCATCGCTATACGTCCGGCGGCACCCTCGCCTCCGGCAAACATAAGCGGAAGCAGACCAAGCATTGTGGATGTACTGGTCATAAGTATAGGACGCAGGCGCTGTGTGGCAGACTCGCGGATGGCAATCATCTTGTCCATACCGGCATCACGCTTCTGGTTGGCGAACTCCACAATAAGAATACCGTTCTTTGCCACAAGTCCTACAAGCATAATAATACCAATCTCACTGTAGATGTTCATTGTCTGACCTCTCATTGACATAAAGATCAATGCGCCACATACTGCCAGCGGAATGGTAAGCATAATGATTACAGGGTCCTTGAAACTCTCGAACTGGGCCGCCAGGATAAGGAATATCAGCACCAGAGCCAGGCCGAATGCAAAGAAGAGCGAGTTGGAGCTCTCACGGAAATCGCGGGACTCACCGGTCAGAGCCGTACGGAATGTATCGTCCAGTGTCTCCTTGGCAATCTTATCCATCTGGTCGATGCCCTCACCCAGCGTATGTCCGGGTGCAAGTCCAGCCGATACGGTAGCCGATACAAAACGGTTGTAGCGGTACAGTTTAGGAGGCGCTATGCCCTCGTTCAGCTCAACCAGATTCTCCATCTGTATCATATCGCCGGTATTGCTGCGCAGATATATTGACTTCAGGTTCTGAGTGGTATTGCGCTGCTGGCGGTTTATCTCACCTATAATATCATACTGCTTGCCGTTCATATAAAGATATCCCATACGCTGACCGCTCAGGCCATACTGCAGGGTCTGGGCTATGTCGCGGGTACTTACGCCAAGCATATTGGCCTTCTCACGGTTCACCGATATGCGGGCCTCCGGCTTTGAGAACTTCAAATCAACATCGGCCATCTGGAAAATAGGATTGTCCTGCACCTTTGCCAGGAATGTGGGAAGCACTTCCTGAAGCTTCTCGATGTTGGTTGCCTGAAGCACATACTGCACCGGCATCCTGCCGCCACGTCCACCGGTGAACGATGACTGCTGGCGCACAAACGAGCGGGCATCATTCTCGCGCTGAACGGCTGCGGTAAGCTTTGCCGCCACCTCCATCTGTGTGTAGTCACGCTCTTTCAGGTCTTTCAGGGTAATCTGGATGTTGCCGGCGCCGCTCATTACACGGGCGGTTACGAACTCGGCATCAGGTATGATTGAGTCAACAATGTCGTTGATGGACTCGGTATAGTCGCGCATATACTCGTATGTGACTCCCTCAGGACCCTGTGTGCTGATGGTTACCTGCGAGCGGTCCTCAAGCGGAGCCATCTCGGCAGGACGCTGTATCCACATCACCACGCAGCCTACAAGAGCCGCGCCCATTATGACCAATGATATCCATCTGTGTCGGAGACAGTACTCAAGGCTGTTGGCATAGACTCTGTTCATGCCGTCAAAGAACGGCTCGGTAAGACGATAGAAACCATTCTTCTTCTCTCTCTTGACCAGAATCTTTGTGGACAGCATCGGTGTGAATGTCAGAGCCACAAACGTAGAGATGACGATTGTACCTGCAATCACAAAGCTGAACTCACGGAAGAGCCTTCCGGTTGTTCCCTCCATAAAGACAATTGGAATGAACACGGCCAGAAGAGTGATGGATGTTGATATGACAGCGAAGAAAATCTCGCGTGAGCCCTCTATGCCGGCCTGACGCGGAGACATTCCCCGCTCTATTCTCAGATAGATGTTCTCTGTCATAACGATGGCATCGTCAACAACCAGACCTACAGAGAGCACAATGGCCAGCATAGACAGCACATTAATACTGAATCCCAACAGATACATAACGAAGAATGTACCTACCAGTGACACGGGAATGACCAGACACGGAATAAGAGTCACACGCCAGTCGCGAAGGAACAGGAAGATGATGATCACAACCAGCAGAAGAGCCTCAAACACGGTATCCTTAACCTCCCTGATACTGGCTCGGATGAACTTGGTGTTGTCAAATCCGTATGAGTACTCAACATCCTCAGGCAGGTCCTTGCGCATTCGCTCCATTCGCTCATAAACGCTGTTGGCGATATCTATGTGGTTGGCTCCCGGCTGTGGTGTGACAACCACACCGACCATAGGGATGCCGTTCATCTTCATATAGCTCTTGATGTCGCGCGGACTAAGCTCCGCCTGACCTATATCGCTGAATCGGATGATACGGTCTCCGTCATGGCGAATAACCAGATTGTTGAACTCTTCGGTGGTGTGCATCAGGCCAAGGGTACGTATCTCCAGCTCAGTGGTGTTACCCTCGATGCTGCCCGACGGAAGCTCCACATTCTCCTTGTCAAGCGCGTTCTTCACATCCATCGGAGTGATGCCGTAGCCCGACATCTTGACAGGGTCAAGCCAAAGGCGCATACAGTAGCGTTTCTCACCCCAGATAGTAACACTACTCACATCCTGAATGGTCTGAAGCTGCTCCTTGACAACAAGGTCGGCAATCTCGCTCAACTCAAGAAGGGTGCGCTTGTCGCTCTGGATGGCCACCATAAGGATAGGAGTGGCATCGGCATCAGCCTTTGATACAGTAGGCGGGTCGCAGTCTCGCGGAAGCTGACGCTGCGCGCGCGACACCTTGTCGCGGACATCGTTGGCGGCAGTCTCCAAATCTACGGAAAGCTCGAACTCTACTGTGATGCGGCTGCTGCCGTACTGGCTCACACTTGTCAGTGAGCGGATGCCGGGAATACCGTTAATCTGTTGCTCAAGCGGCTCGGTTATCTGATTCTCAATGACCTCGGCATTAGCGCCCGGATAAGAGCAGGATACCGATATGATAGGGTTATCCACCGAAGGATACTCCCTGACGCCAAGGCTGATGAAGCCCACCGCTCCGAATATCAGGATAATCAGGATGAATACGGTGGAGAGTACCGGACGGCGTATGCTTAATTCGGAAATATTCATCGCGCCTCAGATTAATTAATCTCCTTCAAATCAACCGGCATACCTGTACGCAGCTGCATAGTGCCGCTGGTTATGACAGTATCGCCAATCTGCAGGCCAGACAGTATCTGAACCTCCGCATCGGTACGGAGCCCCTTTGTTATCTCAACCGGCTGAGCCTTGCCCGATTTATATACAAACACCTTGTCTATGCCCATCTCAGAGATGATTGCCTCGCTCGGTACAGATATGGCGTTGTCAAATGTGCGGGTTACCAGGCTCACACTCACGTATCGGCCGGGAACAAGCTCGCGTCTGGCATTGTCATAGATGGCACGCACAGAGAATGTACGGGTATTCTGGTCAACGATTGAGTTTGTGGCATATACCTTGGCCTCATATACCTTTGACTCGCCCTCTACCTGGAATGTAAGTGGGGCGCCAGGTTTCAGCACACCGGCATAACGCTCCGGCACAGAGAACTCAATCTTAAGCTTCGATGTATTGGTAAGGGTAGCTACAGTAGTGCTTGGCGATGCATACGCACCCACACTGACCTCGCGCAGGCCGATGATGCCGTCAAAGGGAGCGCGCAGCTCGGTCTGGGCCAGACGGGCGTGTATCTCCTCTATATCGGCCTTCAAAGCCGACAGGCTTGCCTCAGCCTGCTGATATGTCTCCTGACTTACAGCCTCCTTCTCAAGCAGGGTCTGCTGACGGTACAGGCGGTCCTCATTCAATTTGAGCTGTGCCTCCTGTTTCTTGAGCTGTGCCTGAAGCGGAGCATCGTTTATGCGCGCCAGAATAGTACCCTTGCGCACCTCAGTTCCCTCGGTGAAGCAGATTTCAGTAATCTTGCCCGATGTCTCAAAACTAAGGCTGACCTCCTCGTTCGGAATAAGACTGCCGCTTATGTTGATACCGTCCTCCAAGGGTTTCTCGCGGATAATCACCGATCTTACCAGCAGATTCTTCCTGCCGCCCGCCCCGCCCATGGCCGGTGCGTCAGCCTTCTTCAGATCATCATTTGCCCTTGGCACAAATCTCACGATTCCAAGAATCACCAGGCCTATCACTATCACGCCGATGATTCCCCATTTGGTTAGTTTGCCCATAACTTTCTATATTAGCAGCCCAAAAATACAAAAAACTTGTAATCACAACATTAGAAAGAGTACTTATTTTATGGATAAAAAACACAAAAGAGCTGGCAGGAAGCAATTCCCGCCAGCCTTTTCAATCATATCAGACGTCACAACGATATTGAGCCGCTGCCGTGCTCTGACCTCTGAATGTTCCGGTACGTCAGGTCTCCTCTAATACCACCGCTGCCTGAGGAGGAGGCTTCCACCTCATTGCAAGAGCCATTGATACGGATAGAGCCTGAGCCTAAAGTACTCAGTCTGACATTATTCATTATGGCAGCCTGACCTATTGATATATCTCCACTGCCGGATGTTGAAAATGACGCATCGCCGGAAACCACCAGTGATTCAACCCGCAAGTCAGAGCTTCCGAGGGCCTTCATCTCAAAATCACCGCAAGACAGGCTTTCAACTTTAATATCACCGCTGCCGTGCGAGCTTCCCTCAAAACCTTTGCACGAAAGTTGTTCCAGCACGATATCACCGCTTCCCCGGCTGCTGATACTCACGTCTCCACTTGAGATATGTCCCAATCTGTCATAGAAATCGCCCGTGCCTATAACCTTGACGTTATCCATAACAGGAGAGAATACCGTTACTCTCAACACCAGATTATGATACTCGCCAGGTTTCAGCCTTACATTCAGGGCGCCATTCTGAACCGCAGTGATGACTTTGCTCACAAACTCTTCCTTGCCCTCAATCAGCACACCGATGGTATCAGACTGTACATAATACACATTAAACGGACCGGCGGACGTCAATGCGTTGAAATTACCCAAGTCTCCTCTCATTTCCTGGTAATCGCCGCCAGTATCACTGTAAGTACCGGTTGTAACCACCTTGTTGTCGTCAATGGCAATACGTATCCTGCAGGAGATGCAAGAGAGACACATATACGCCAAAGTCGCACATAATAAACAAATACGTCTCATAGACATTTATTTAAATGTAATGTTGTTTATATATTAGACGAATCAAGGTGGTAAAATGCTACATCAAATATCAAATTTCCTCGCCTTCAACCAAAGTATCCGATGCACGGACGGTTACAGAGCGGTCATAACACTCGAACATCTTATCGACATCCTTCTTGTTCGGAACCGATGAGCAGAAGCTTACCAATGGCACGATTACAAGACCCGCTACCATAGCCAGCACACCGGCATTGATAGGTGACGAGAAGTACGGAGAGATGAATGTAGTATGAGTGAATGTGCCGTACATACAGCCGCACATAATCAGCACACCTATGATGAAGCTTACCCAGACTGAGGCAGGAGTAGTGCGTTTCCAGTACAGACCATACAGGAATGGAGCCAGAAACGCGCCGGCCAGCGCGCCCCACGATATACCCATCAGCTGTGCGATGAATGTGACAGAGCTCTTGGCCTGGATGATGGCTAGTATCGAGGAGACTACAATGAAGAACAACACGAACAGACGTATGCACAATAGCACCTTCTTCTCGTACTCCTCTGACTTGCCACGGTCATCCTTGGAAAAAATAATATCCAACGTAAGTGTGGAGCCTGATGTAAGCACCAGAGATGAGAGGGTTGACATAGAGGCCGAAAGCACCAATATAATTACTATGGCAATCATCACGTCTGGCAGAGACTGCAGCATAGACGGAACTATACTGTCATAAACAGGCGTGCCGTTGGCGGAGTACTCTATGACATTGCCGTACAGACGGCCGAAGCCACCAAGGAAGTAGCAGCCGCCCGCCACAATAAAGGCAAACACAGTAGAGATGAATGTTCCCTTGCGGATGGCAGCCTCATCGCGGATGGCATAGAACTTGCCGACCATCTGCGGCAGTCCCCAGGTGCCGAGTGATGTAAGCAGCACCACGCCAAGCAGATATATAGGCTGAGGGCCGAAGAACGATACGAAAGCGCCGGACAAGGCAGGAGCCGACTCGGACTGAATGAGCGACAGGCTCTGAACAGCCTCGGTAAAGCCGCCATTGCTCTTGAGGACAGCCCCAATAACCGCGCAGATACCCACCAGCATAATCATTCCCTGAATGAAATCGTTCACGGCAGTAGCCATATAACCACCCACCAGCACATATACAGCCGTAAGAACAGCCATACCGATAACGCACCAGGTATAGTCAATGCCGAATGCCATACCGAACAGACGTGACAGTCCGTTATACAGAGAGGCGGTGTAAGGAATCAGGAATATAAAGACAATGACCGATGCCGCAACCTTCAGGGCTTTCGAGTTGAAGCGCGATCCGAAGAAATCGGGCATTGTGGCGCTGTGCAGATGCTGTGTGAGCAGTCTGGTGCGGCGGCCCAGGATTCTCCACGCCAGCAGAGATCCTATAATAGCATTACCAATTCCAATCCAAGTTGATGCCAGACCATATTTCCAGCCAAACTGGCCTGCGTAACCTACGAAAATAACGGCAGAGAAATACGATGTGCCGAACGCGAAAGCAGTCAGCCACGAGCCTACATTACGGCCACCCATCACAAATCCGCGAACGTCAGTGGCGCTCTTCCTGCAGTAGAAACCCACTCCTATCATAACAGCGAAGAACAGTACCAGCAAAGCAATCTTCAAAAACATAACCTTTTCAATCTTGAAAAATTAATAAATCATTTCCGCCAACAGCCGGATCACTCCCATCCTTGAATCAGCTCCAGTCCCTGGCCGGAGGCCACGTTACAGGCCATCTCAAGATCGGCCGGACGTATAATAAGCACCAGTCTGCCATCCTTTGAGAATGTATAGAGATAATTAATAGTGACGCCATTGTCCGTAAGCGATGCTACAGCCTTGGCAAATGCAGCCACATTGTCATCAATGGAAATGGCCAGCACCTCGTTAACGTTGACCAGAATGCCCTCGGCCGATAACAATCCCGCCGCTTTCGTCTGATTAGATGTAATGAGGCGAAGTATTCCATAGTCATTCGTATCAGCCACCGATGCAGCCTGAATCTCTATGTTCTGATTACTTAAAATGCTCAATATACGGTTAAGGCTACCCTGCTTGTTCTCCAGAAAAATTGATAATTGCTTTATAGTCTTCATAATGAATATCTGATTAATGGTTATTTCTCAAATCCTTGACTCTTACGGCCTTGCCATCACTCTGCGGGATAACACCCTTACCTACAAGTTGCACCTTAGGTGTAAGCAGGATCTCATCCTTCAGCCTGCGGGTAATCTCCTTTCTCATGTTATCAAGCAGCTGGAAATCGTCGGTAGCCTTGGCCAGCTCAACCTGAACAGTCATCTCGTCATTATCACCTATAGTCTCAAGTGTGATGAGGAAGTCGCTTGCCAACTCAGGGAACTGCATAAGTATCTTCTCTATCTGAATCGGGAAGATGTTCACGCCCTTCACAATCATCATATCATCGCTACGGCCCTGGAAGCGCTGCAGACGGCGGTGTGTACGGCCGCACGGGCAGTCACCCGGCAGGAAGCGGGTAAGGTCGCGTGTACGATAACGGAACAGTGGCATAGCCTCGCGGTTCAGGGTAGTAAGGATAAGCTCGCCAAGCTCGCCGTCTGGAACCGGCTCCAATGTAACCGGGTCAACAATCTCAACAATGTAGTTATCCTCCCATATGTGCATACCGTTCTGCTCCTCGCACTCAATGGCCACGCCCGGGCCGCACATCTCACTCATACCAAAGTTATTGTAAGCCTTACAGCCCCACAGCTCCTCAATACGCTTACGCTGTGCCTCGGAGTGTGGCTCGGCTCCAATAATCATTTTGGTTACTGTAGTGTCACGCGGATCAATGCCCTGCTCCTTGAATACGGCAGCCAGACGTGTGGCATAGCTTGGAATGCAGTGAAGTGCCGTTGTGCCGAAATCCTGTATGAACTTGAACTGACGCAGGCTGTTTCCGGCAGCCGCGGGAACGGTGAGAGCTCCCAGACGCTCAGCGGCATACTGAATGCCCAGACCTCCTGTGAACATTCCGTAACCAGATGTGTTCTGTATTATGTCGGTGTCGCGCAGTCCTGTTGCGAACATACTTCTGGCCATTGCGTTTGCCCACTCGTCAATATCCTTCTTAGTGTGAAGTATCACGGTAGGATTGCCCGTGGTTCCACTTGATGAGTGCAGACGCACTACTTTCTGAAGTGGAACAGAAGCTATGCCGAACGGGTATGTTGAGCGAAGGTCATTCTTTGTAGTGAACGGAAACCTACGGATGTCCTCAACAGACTTGATGCTTTCTGGTGTGATGCCCTTCTCCTTGAAGATTGGAGCGTAGAACTTTGAGCCCATCGCTATCTCTACGGTCTTTTTCAGACGTTCTACCTGAAGTCTCTCCAGCTGTGGGCGCTTCATTGTCTCAATCTCTTCTTCCCAATATTTTCTTTCCATTGCTATGTTGTTTTATATCATTCTCCGTATTTGAATAAAAAAACCTGTCCGTTTGTGGGACAGGTTCCAATGTTCGTTATCGTTATCTTTAACAGCACACCGACCAGCCCCACGGTTACGTGCGGTAATAATAGTAATAATAGGTGATGCTGAAATTCATAATCATTGCTTTTGTATTGCAAAGTTATACACAATTTGATTCTGCACAAACATTTTGCTACTAAAATTCACCATTTTCTTAAAAATTGTCAGAACGGGTCAATAGGACAGGTACCTTTGCACATGGTCGCATCCAATTGCAGGACACTATGGTTTTCCATCCGAATGTGCAGTAACCATATTGCCGTACAAGACTGACCTCACTAATTAGGGTCCGCTGAATAATTGCGTTCAAGTATTTGCCACATTAACACATAGCATCTGGCAATCGGTCAAAGATACGGATTTATCTGTCTCAATGAACAGATTCCAGCAACGGCAGACCAGTTCGAACAGGGCATGAAGAAGCCCTTTCAGGAACTTCATCGCATTCTTTGCGAAGTAGCATGCTGCGCACCAGCTTTCTCCTGTATCTGACAGTTTGGCTCTGA
>JAZLLE010000066.1:0-79411 GCA_045597985.1 Bacteroidaceae bacterium
GAGACGGAATCTGAAGGAAGCCGGCGGCAAACATCTGGTCTGACGGATAGAAACCCGATATAAGGCCTACGGATGAGGACAAGACTGCAAAAGAAGTCAAAGTCCGATAACTATCCGAATCATCCGAGGTAGATTGGGCAGGCATAAGATGGAAAGAGTACGTCCATAACTGGAGAGGCCTCGCAGACGAGGCGAAAAAAAATCGCCTTGCAGTAACAACGAACTGCGAGGAGTCAGCAGAGGTCATAGTACCTGTCTAATATCGGCACGCAGGGAAGGACCGAACTTTATTGGATAAGTTTGTAGAAAGGAACTGTATGAAAGAACGAGAGCAGAAAACGGCGGCACAAGCCGCAGACTGCCTGCAAGGGGATAGGCTGGAAGCCGAAAGCCTTGCAGGAGTGCAGACTTTTATGGAGATAACAGAAAACGGACTTGTCGAAGTGCAGATAGATGAGAAGCACTTGATGGAACTCATCGTATCTCCCTATAATATGAACCGAGCATATAGGAAGGTCATTACAACCATAGTAGCCAAACCAGCACTTATGGAGAAACGCAAACCCAACTCGCTGTTGGTGTTTATGCGTGCCGCTACAGCTCGCAGAGACTGTACCGCCGATGCGTCAGGGAATGAGAAAACCTCCGTTCCAGACCCTCGCCACCCTCGGCGCGTCAGATGGAGGGGCCCGCGCCGACAGACGTGGGAAGGGGAGAGAGCGAAGCGAACGGCGGTCGGAAAAGTTGATGCCGCAACGGCTCCTCAATATAGCAAAAGCTGAATCACCGGTACCTGCCCCTACTGATTCGCTTCGCGGTGGGAGGCGAGAGACTGGAGCTTGAACATCTCATCGCGGTATTGGGCGGCCTCGAGGAAATCCAGGCGGGCGGCGGCATCGTTCATAAGGCGGCGTACGCGGGCGATAGCCTTGTCGAGCTGAGCGTCGCTCATATACTCCACAATCGGGTCCGCAACCTGCTGCGTCCTCTCCTGCGAGAGCGCATACTCCTTGCCCTTGTCGCGCTGAATACCCTCCATAAGCGGAGAGTCAGCAATCTCCTTTTTGATTTGCTGCGGTGTGATGCCGTGCTCCTGATTGAAACGCATCTGCTTCTCGCGGCGGCGCGCCGTCTCCTGCATGGTAAGACGCATACTCTCAGTAATGCGGTCCGCATAAAAAATAACCTTGCCGTTCACGTTGCGCGCGGCACGGCCGGCAGTCTGGGTAAGAGATCGATGATCGCGCAGGAAACCCTCCTTGTCCGCATCGAGAATAGCCACAAGTGAGACCTCCGGCAAGTCCAGACCCTCGCGCAGAAGATTCACGCCAATCAGAACATCGAACATACCGGCACGTAAGTCCGACATAATGCGCACACGCTCAAGCGTCTCAACATCACTGTGAATATAGTTGCAACGCACACCATTGCGCAGAAGATAGTCATTCAGCTCCTCCGCCATCTTTTTGGTTAGGGTAGTGACAAGCACACGCTCATCCTTCTCCGCACGCAGCTGAATCTCCTCCATAAGATCGTCCACCTGATTCTTGCACGGACGCACCTCAATCTCCGGATCCAGCAGGCCAGTAGGACGGATAACCTGATCAACCACGATACCCTCGCTCTCGCTCAGCTCATAATCCGCCGGAGTGGCGCTCACATAAATAGTCTGATGAGTAAGCTCTTTGAACTCCTCGAACTTGAGCGGGCGGTTGTCAAGCGCGGCCGGCAGACGGAAGCCATACTCAACCAGATTAATCTTGCGGGCGCGGTCGCCGCCATACATGGCGTGAATCTGCGGAACACTCACGTGACTCTCGTCAATCACCATAAGGAAATCCTTCGGGAAGAAATCCAGCAGACAGTACGGGCGTGTGCCCGGCGCGCGGCCGTCGAAGTAGCGGGAGTAGTTCTCAATACCCGAGCAGTGTCCCAGCTCGCGAATCATCTCCATATCGTACTCCACGCGCTCCTTCAGACGCTTCGCCTCAAGAGGTTTGCCAATCTCCTCAAGAAAGTCAACCTGCTCACGAAGGTCATCCTGAATCTGACGGATGGCGCGCTCCTGACTCTCCTTGGTAGTCATAAAAAGATTGGCGGGGTAGATGCGGTAGCTGTCATAACTCTCCACACTCTGGCCGGTGAGCACATCGAACTCGCCGATGTAGTCAATCTCGTCGTCCCAGAACTGGATGCGCAGGGCCAGGTCGTTGTATGCCAGGTTGATATCCACATTATCGCCCTTCACGCGGAACTTCCCGCGCGACAGCTCGATGTCATTGCGGGTGTATAGACTGTCAACAAGCTTGCGCAGGAAGGCGTCGCGGTCAATGCGCATCCCCTTGCGGACCTCAATCACATTGTTGTAGAAGTCGGCCGGATTGCCCATACCGTAGATGCAGGATACGGACGATACGACGATGACATCGCTCCTTCCGGAGAGCAGCGCCGATGTGGCCGAGAGCCGCAGTTTGTCAATCTCGTCGTTTATGGAGAGGTCCTTCTCGATGTATGTGTCGGTGGATGGGATGTATGCCTCGGGCTGGTAGTAGTCGTAGTACGAGACATAGTATTCAACGGCGTTCTCAGGGAAGAATGCCTTGAACTCGCTGTAGAGCTGAGCCGCCAGCGTCTTGTTGTGGCTGAGTACCAGTGTGGGCTTGCCCACATTCATTATGACATTGGCGATGGTGAAGGTCTTGCCCGAGCCTGTCACACCGAGCAGAGTCTGGGCAGGCGTTCCGCTTAGTACGCCCTCGGTGAGCTGCGCTATGGCTTGCGGCTGGTCTCCCGTGGGCTGATATGGTGCTGTCAGTTTGAATTCCATCGTTGTTCCGCACAGCCAGATTTATAATAAAGAAATCCGGCTAAGAACCGCAAAGTTACGGTTTTCAGCCGGATATTGTCTGCTTTTTATGCGAATTACTTAGCTGCCTTGGCGGCTTTCGCATCGTTCAGGAACTTGACCATCTTGGCCAGATTCTCCTCGGAGTACATATTCATTCCGTGGCCACCTCCCTCAACGAGTGTGATCTCGCTCTTTACGCCGGCCTTCTGCAGGGTGTCGTAGAACTCAGGCGCCTGGCAGCTTGGAACGACATTGTCGTTCTTGCCGTGGAAGATGATAATTGGAGGATCGTTCTTGTCGATGTAGTGGATAGGACTGAGTGTGGCGAACTTATCCTCGTTGCCGGCCTTGTTGAAGCCCATAAGGGTCTCCTCGGGTGACGGGTTCATCATCATAGCATCGCCGCAGTCCATATTCATAAGGTCGATAGGGCCTGACCACTCGCTGGCCGCGTCAACGCTGCTGCTCTGGCTGGTGTAGGCTCCAAGTTCGCCCTCGAGCTCCTTAACGCCGCCTGATGTGGCTGCGAGTGATGCCAGATGCGCGCCTGATGAGAAACCTGATGTGGCGATGAATGATGTGTCGAACTTGTACTTGGCAGCCTCGCCGCGTACGAATCTTACAACGGCCTTGATGTCGTTGATCTGTGCCGGGAACTTGGCGTCTCCGCTGGAACGGTGGTTAGGGGTTACGACGGCATAGCCTGCGTCGAGCAGAGCCTTGCAGATGGTGCCTATATCTGCTGCACCCTTGCTGTTATTGCTGAACCAGGCGCTTCCGTAGATGTGGATGACTACAGGGTAGGAGTCTTTGACCTCCTTGGGCAGATAGATGTCCAAGGTGTGATAGACATTGTCGTCGCCGGCATAGTTGATGTCGGTGAATTTTTCTGAACACTCAATCTGAGGCTGTGCCTGAGGACCTCCAAAGCCGCCGAATCCACCTCCGAATCCTCCGAACTGTGCCATAGCCGCTACAGGCATCATTGCCAGCAGGCTGAAAAGTACTTTCTTCATATTTCTGTTGTTAAAAGTTGTATCGTGGATTGCAAATGTACTCATATTATTGTATATGCGCGATGTTGAAATGTTATATTAATTCTGAGGCTTTTTTTGATTATGGCCCCGCGCTGTTGCGGATGTCGGTCATTTAGGCTATCTTTGTCAGAAACAAAACTGTTGATTATGCGAAGAATATCATTGCTTGCACTTGCGTGCATACTCGGTACTGCGGCCTCGATGGCCTGTACTAACCTGATTGTGACAAGAGGCGCCTCGGCCGACGGCACCAATATGATTTCATACTCCGCTGACTCCCACCAGCTGTACGGCGCGCTGAAGTACTTGCCGGCGGCAGATTATCCGGAGGGTACGATGCTGAGCGTGACTGACTGGGACTCGGGCAAGTATATGGGTGAGATTCCGCAAGTGAGGCACACCTATTCGGTGATAGGCAATATGAACGAGCATCAGCTGGCTATAGGCGAGACCACGTATGGCGGCCGCGAGTTTATCGATACCACCGCTATTATGGACTATGGCTCGCTGATATACATAGCACTGCAGCGCTGCCGCACGGCACGCGAGGCCATCAAGACCATTGATGAGCTGATGCAGAAGTACGGCTATGCGTCGGAGGGTGAGTCGTTCACGATCTCTGATCCTGATGAGATATGGATTATGGAGATTATGGGCAAGAACCCGAAGTTCAACAAGAAGGGCGTGAATGTAAACAAGGGCGCCGTTTGGGTGGCCCGCCGCATTCCTGACGGATACATCTCTGGACACGCCAACCAGGCCCGTATCACTACAATAGACTTCAATGATCCGGAGAACTGCCTGTATTCCAAGGATGTGATAAGCCAGGCGCGTGAGCAGGGCATATTTGACGGCAAGGACGCGGAGTTCAGCTTCAGCGATGTGTATAATCCCCTGGACTTCGGCGCTGCCCGTGGATGCGAGGCGCGCGTGTGGTCTTTCTTCAACAGATTCGCGGATGGAATGGACGGATATCTGGACTATGCGATGGGATATAACCTTGCAAACCGTATGCCTTTGTATGTGAGACCGTTGCACAGGATATCGCAGAAGGAACTGGCGGATATGATGCGCGACCATTATGAGGGTACGCCGATGGATATGACCACCGACATAGGCGCTGGCGGCAGCCACAGTCCGTATCGCTGGCGTCCGATGGAGTTTGAGTATGATGGTCACAGCTATGTGAACGAGCGTGCCATAGCCACACAGCAGACAGGGTGGTGGTTTGTGGCACAGTGCCGTAAGGACAATCCTGCCGGCGGCGTGTTCTGGTTTGGCGTTGACGATGCCGCAACATCGCCTCTGATGCCTTTCTACTGCAAGGCCAACGGTGTTCCGGAGTGCCTGAGTGAGGATAACGGCTCAATGCTTGAGTACTCAGAGACATCGATGTTCTGGGCGGTGAGCCGCATTGCCCAGTTCGCTTACCTGCGCTATGACAAGATTGGCGCGGAGGTGCGTGAGATTATCGATGAATACGAGAAACGCCGGATGAGTGAGGTGCTTGAGATGGATGCCAGAGCTGCCGGGATAAGCAGCCCGGAGGCCTTGACAGCGGCGCTGGGAGAGTTCAGCCGCAAGGGTGCCGAGCAGGTCTTCAATAAATGGAAAGAGCTTGACAAGTACCTGCTTGTGAAATATATTGACGGCAATATCAAGAGGCAGAACCCTGACGGCAACTTCAAGGACAACGGCTTTGACAAGAAAATTCCGGATTACCCTGTACAGGAGGATTATTCTGAGAAATGGAAGGAGAATGTGGTGCGTGACCACGGCGATGTGCTGCGTATTCCAGACTGACAGGCTCTTTTTAATAATTATTATAAGAACATTAGTTGTTTTGTTCGCGCATTTCCGTAATTTTGCACCCAAATTTGCAGTGATGAGCAGAATCGCACTAAAAGGTGTAATGTTTATGGCTGTCGCAATGCTGAGCAGTTGCGCCGGCTATAATGTCATTCTCAAGTCATCGGACTACGACGCCAAGTATGAGCTGGCAAAGAACCTCTATGTGGAGGGCCGCTACTCCAGCGCCAGCGATATCATTGAGGAGTGCGTGATGATGTTCCGCGGCACATCGAAGGGCGAGGAGTCGGTCTATATGCTGGCAAACTGCTACTATCATCTGAATGACTGGATTATGGCGGCCCAGTATTACCAGACCTACTACAAGACATATACTAAAGGTCTGTACACTGAAGATGCCCGCTTCCGCTCCGGGCGTAGCCTGTTCCTGGATACCCCGGACCCGAGGTTGGACCCGTCGAGCACATACAACGCCATAACCGAACTTCAGGAATTCTTGGAGTTGTATCCGGAGAGCGAGTATGCCGATGAGGCCAGTGAGATGATATATGCCATGTATGACCGTATGGTGGAGAAGGAGCTTGGTTCTGCCAGACTCTACTATGACCTGGGAAACTATATGGGCAACAACTATCAGGCCGGTATCCTTACGGTTCAGAATGCGCTGAAGAACTTTCCTTATACCAAATACAGGGAGGAGCTGTCGATGCTGATTCTGCGCTGCAAGTTCAAGATGGCCGAGGAGAGTGTGCAGGATAAGATGCTGGACCGCTACCGCGATACGATTGACGAGTATTACGCGTTCAAGAATGAGTTCCCGGAGAGCCAGTATATGAAGGAGGCGGAGAAGATCTTCGCAACCTCGTCAAAACACGCAGGAAATATACAATAATACAATAAAATGGATTTCAAGAAGACAAATGCTCCAACCAATACGGTAACCCGTAATCTGGTTGATTTTGTAAAGGACACTGACAACATCTATGAGAGTGTAGCCATTATGGGCAAGCGTGCGAATCAGATCTCGCTTGAGATGAAGGAGGAACTCAGACACAAGCTTGAGGAGTTCAGCTCAACTACTGATAATCTGGAGGAGGTGTTCGAGAACCGTGAGCAGATTGAGATCTCACGTTATTACGAGCGTCTTCCAAAGCCGGTTCTGATAGCCGCACAGGAGTTTGAGGATGGCAAGCTCTATTTCCGTAACCCGTCAAAGGATAAGGAGCTGTTCTAATATATGAAGGCTTATCTGCATCAAGTCTGGCTGTTGCTGATGTGTCTTCTACTGTTTGCCGGCCTGCTGTTGCCTATTGGCGAGCTTGCAAACGCGGAGGGTTCTACGGCCATGCTTACTAATTTCCGCATCAACTTCATTGAGGGCGACAGCGCCAGCGCGCTCTGGGCCTTGGCTGTCATTCTGATAGGCGCGCTTCTTATATCGCTCTTTGAGTTGCTGCTGTCTGGCTACAGGAACTTCACGCTTCAGAAACGTCTGCTTATTTTCGATGCGCTGCTGATAGTAGGGTATTACATTGTATTCATACTCTACGTGGTGCTGATGAAGAACGATGCCACGTTCCGCCCGGCTCTGGCAGCGTCGTTCCCGTTGATTGCATTGATACTGGATGGTATGACCTTCTTTGCGGTGCAGCGCACTGAGGCTGCGATAATAGCAGGGGCAGGGTCGTTCCGTCTTAGAGACTGAGGCTACTTGACCTCGAACATATATGCTACGCGTGCATATATTACGGTGCTGGCCGAACGTCCGAAATAATCTTTCTTAGTATTGCCGAAGATGTCTGAGAGGCCAAAGTAGTAGCGCCCCTCCAGAATAAAGTTACCGGCGGCTGTCTTGAGCTCGACTCCTGCGCCGCCGGTTATTCCGTACTCAAACTTGTGATCAATGGCCTTGCCGTACTGATATGTTACATTGTTGGGGCGTTTGGAGATGTCCCACGGCTCCTGTCCGCCGTAAGTCTCCTTGCTGCCCAGGTTGATGCCTATCTGCGGGCCGAGGTTCAGGAAGAACTGTGCTCCACGCGCCTCGCGGCCTATTCCAAGATGTGCGAAAAATGGTATCTCCAGATAGGTGAGGCGACGCTGGTACTGGTTGCCTGTTCCATCCTCAATCTGCTCTTTCCATCCCTTTTCTGAGAGGTTTACCTCGAGCTGGGCGGCGCAAACCAGAAAGAAATACTTCTCGCTGGTGTATCGTGCCATGGCTCCGAAGGTCTTGCCAAGGTACATCTGCTGTCTGATTTTCGGCGAGAAGCTGACATTGCCGGCGGTAGCTCCGGCGCTGGCGCCGAAAGCGAGTGTCTTGCGGGGCATTCCAACCTGCGCCGACATCTGCAGGGCCGCGAGCAGGGTAATGATGAATAGCGTGAGGCGTCTCATTGCTTATCTGTCGAAATCAATCTTCTCCACCTTGTAGTCGTTGGAGAGATGAACGAAGAATACTTTGTTGTTGATGAATCCACCCCAGTTGCTGGCTCTCTGGAACTTGAATCCCATCTGCACGGGCTTGGTGGATATGGAGTCGATGTTGCCAGGCAGACCTGTGCCGTAGCGGGCGATTCCCTTGAGGAAGTAGAGTGCCATGTCGTATCCGTACTCTGCAAAGCAGGGGTAGCTCTGAAGCATCTGCCGGCCATATGCCTGTCTGAAGCTGGATGCGAAGCCGGTGGCCTCGGGCAGCTGGTTGCTCGTGTAGAACCAGCTGTAGAACCAGGTGTCAATCTCATAGAACTCCTCCATATGGTCAGTCGTGTAGATCTGATACTCGGGATAGCCGAACAGATGTGTCTCTATCTCGGGGGCCTTGGAGCGGGTTACCAGCTGGAGAACCGGCAGCAGGGTGGGAAGAACGGCATTTCCGGTGGAGCTCAGTATGAAGATGTTCTGGAAACCGGGCTGAAGCGCCTGATTTATTGAGTTCTGAAGGTTTCCGCTACCCACATTTATAGTCACGCAAGGATGATTTCCTACCTGTAGAGTGCTCTTGAGCTGCTCCAGCAGAGGATTCTCGCCGCTTCCTCCGGTGTTGAGTATTATGAGTCTTGGCTTGCTGAACTGCCTTAGGAAATGATCGCAGACCTCAGACATCAGGTAGGACTGAGGAGTGTTGAGCTGATATACGTATGGATTGGTATAGACGGCATCGACGGTTGAGTTGATGGGGAGTACCAGAGGTATCTGATGCTCGCCGGCGAAGGCTGCGGCCTGGCTGATATGCTTCTCGTATCTGGGGCCGAAGATGATGTTCATACGCTGCATCTCTGGTTTTTGCAGGATTGAGGTGATGTCGCTATTCTCGGAGCCGGTGTCGTAAACGTGCAGGTCGATGTTGACTCTGGACTGCTTGAGCTCGCCCAGGGCCAGGAGCACTCCCTGATAGAACTCCACCATCTTGCGCTGTTCCTGGGTCTGAGGCTGGTCAAGGCAGAATGGCATCATAAGTGCCGCCTGGATGGTGTCTGGTATGGTCTTGCCTTTTATCAGGTCAGTCTTCGTGGACGGTGTAAGCTCCTGGCTGGATGCCGGTTGCCTGGTATCGGACTGCTGTACGGGTGTTTGCTGTGGCTGTGTCTGTGTCTGTGACTTTCTTGTACCGTTGTTTGTCTGAGATGACGGGTAGGGTATTCTAACCTGAGCTCCAGGCTGAAGCTTGGAGTAGCGGTATTGCGGGTTGGCGTCCAGAAACTCCGCCTGGGAAATGCCGTAGTTCTTGCTGATACGGTAGATTGTCTCCTTCTTGCGTACGGTGTGTATGGCCTGATATTTGTCGCTGCTGCCTGTTTGCTCCACTGTGGAGACGGGCTCGTTGCTGACAGGCTGCCCTGAGCTTGTGGCGCTCTGCTGAGGCTGGGCCTCTTGCTGCGGCTTTGGAGCAGGTATTATGATGGTCTGGCCAGACTTGACGTTGACTGCGTCGAGTCCTGGATTGGCCTGGCAGATGTCGTTGACGGTTATGTTGTTTGCCTTGGACAGACTATACAGTGTCTCGCCTGACTGAACGGTGTGGAATCTGCTGCCGTCGGCTTGCTTTACAGGGATGCGAAGCTGCTCTCCGACTTTGATGACTTTGTCGCTTCCGGGGTTGGCGCTGATAATCTCATCCTCCGTTACTCCGTATGTGCGGGCTATTGAGTAAAGCCCCTGTCCTTTTGTTACAGAATGTGTGATGTACTCGGTCTGAGCAGCAATCTTTGCCGATGGAAGGAGCAGAAAGAGTGCGATAATGGGTATTATTCCTTTTTTTAACATAATCCTCTCAATAAGCGGGGCCGATATCCGTTTTCTTAATATCCTGCGAAGTTAGTGTAAAAGTAGGGAAGTACAAAACTGTTTATTAATTTTGCATCCAAATGAGAGTCACAATGAATACTGCCGGACGCATTTGCACATTTCTTCTGTATATGACGCTGCCTGTCCTGACTGCCGCGGCACCACACTCGCGTGCCTATCTGGTACTTACCGACAAGACCGGGGCGCAGGATACGCTCTATGTGGGCGAGAACAGCACCACGGCGTACGAGGCTCCTCTGAGCGTCTCTTTCAACTCTGGAATGAGCGGGGTGGTTACCGGCACGTCGGTCTATGCCGAGTGGCGTGTGCATCGCTCCTACAAGGAGGATGATTACCAGGTGGACGAGGACTACCTTACACGTCAGGAGGAGAATGCCTCATACGTGTTTGAGGATGCCGGCACGTTCACTGTGAGCTTTGCCTACTCATACCGCGAGCCGGGTGGCGGCGAGATAATTCAGGGCGAGGAGCAGGAGACGATGTCGTTCTCCATAGATGTGGCTGACCTTTATGTGCCGAACGCATTCTCGCCGAACGACGATGGCAAGAACGATGTGTTCAAGGTGAGGGTGAAGTCTATCGTGAGCTTCAAGATGCAGATTTTCAACCGCTGGGGGCAGGTGGTGGCCTCGGGCGATGAGAATACGCTTGAGTATGAGAGCGGAAACGACAACAACGGATATTACATCTGCTGGGACGGCTATCATAATGGCACGGTGGTGCCTGACGGTGTGTATTTTATTCATATTGAGGCTGATGGCGCCGGAGGTCGTCATTTTACCCGCAAGTCTGACATAAATGTGCTGAAGGGGCTTGGCGTTGATCCGAGTTTTAGTAATTAGTGCGGAATGGACAAGGAGTCGCAGAAGATAAGTGTTGTAGGGGCCAGGGCCAATAATCTGAAGAATATCAATGTGGATATTCCTCACAAGTCGCTTACCGTGGTTACGGGACTGAGCGGAAGCGGCAAGTCATCGCTTGCGTTCAATACCATTTATGCCGAGGGGCAGCGTAGGTACATAGAGACTTTCTCGGCATACGCACGCAATTTCCTGGGGAATCTGGAACGTCCGGATGTGGATATGATAACGGGTCTGAGTCCTGTAATATCCATTGAGCAAAAGACAACCAACCGCAATCCGCGCTCAACGGTGGGGACAACCACGGAGGTTTATGACTATCTGCGTCTGCTGTTCGCTAGGGCGGGCGAGGCCTATTCTTACCTGTCTGGCAAGAAGATGGTGAAATATACGGAGGAACAGATCCTGAACCTGATTTTCTCTGATTATGACGGGCAACGCATATATGTGCTGGCTCCGCTGGTGAGGAACCGCAAGGGCCACTACAAGGAGCTGCTGGAGAGTGTGCGCCGCAAGGGGTATCTGAACGTACGCATTGATGGCGAGATGCGCGAGGTGCGTCCGGGAATGAAATTGGACCGCTACAGGAATCACGATATTGAGGTGGTGGTGGAGAAGCTCGTGGTGAGCGAGAAATACCGCCATCGTTTGCAGGAGGCCGTGGAACTGGCAATGAAGCAGGGTGACGGCCTGATGATGATACTCTCTGTTCCTGATGATGTTCTGCCTGGCGTGGCTGCCGAGGGTACACTTCGCCATTACAGCAGGAGGCTGATGTGTCCGGATACGGGCCTTTCGTACGGCGATCCGGCTCCGCATAACTTCTCGTTCAACTCTCCGCAGGGCTATTGCCCTAAATGCAAGGGCTTGGGCGTGGTATCGCAGGTGGACGAGGACAAGGTAATCCCGGACCGCAGCCTGTCGGTGCGGAAGGGAGCGCTGGCTCCGCTGGGACCATTTAAGAATACGCTTATTTTCAGGCAGATAACATCTTTGCTGCAAAAGTATGACTATACGCTGGATACACCGGTATCGGAAATCTCGGAAGATGTGATTGATGAAATTCTGAATGGCAGCTCCGAGCGCATAAAGGTGCAGATTACCGGCATCAACAGCGAGGCCGATGCTGTGTTTATGGAGTATGACGGTATTGTGAAGTACATACGCACCTTGCAGCTGCAGACGGACCTGACTGCCGCAGAGCAGCGCTGGGCTGATCAGTTTGCCGTTACCGCGGAGTGTCCGGAGTGTCACGGAGCCCGCCTGAAGAAAGAGTCGCTCTATTTTCTTATTGATGGCAAGAATATTTTTGAGCTATCATCGATGGATATAGCGGACCTGCATGAGTGGGCTGAGCACGTGGAGGAGAGAATGCCGGAGCGGCAGCGTGCCATTGCATCGGAGATTCTAAAGGAGATACGCGTGCGTCTGAAGTTTATGCTGGATGTAGGGCTGGACTATCTGTCGCTGAACCGGCCGGCCGAGTCGCTGTCTGGGGGCGAGGAGCAGCGTATCCGTCTGGCTACGCAGATTGGCTCCAAGCTTGTGAATGTGCTGTATATTCTTGATGAGCCGAGCATAGGGCTGCATCAGCGCGACAATATGCGCCTAATAAACTCGCTGAAGTCGCTGCGCGATGTGGGCAATACTGTTCTTGTGGTGGAGCACGACCGCGATATGATGCTGGCTGCCGACAGGGTGATTGATCTTGGCCCGAAGGCCGGACGTCACGGCGGAGAGGTTGTGTTTGCCGGTACTCCGGATGAGATGCTGGCTGCCGACACACTTACGGCTCAGTATCTGAAGGGAAAGTTGGATACACGCGATGCAGGACGTGAGCGTCGTCTGGGAAACGGTAAGAGCATAGTACTGCGCGGCTGTCGTGGCAACAATCTGAAGAATATAGATGTGGAGTTCCCGCTTGGCAAGCTGATATGCGTGACAGGTGTCTCCGGCAGCGGTAAGTCTACTCTGGTTAATGAGACTCTGCAGCCTTTGCTGTCGCAGCGTCTGTTTCGCTCCCTGAAGTCTCCTCTTGAGTATGACAGCGTGGAGGGCATTGAGTTTATAGATAAGGTTGTTGATGTTGACCAGTCGCCTCTGGGGCGTACGCCAAGGTCGAATCCTGCCACCTATACCGGTGTGTTCAGCGATATTCGCTCGCTTTTCGTAGAGCTTCCGGAGTCAAAGATACGCGCCTACAAGGCCGGGCGTTTCTCGTTCAATGTGTCAGGAGGCCGTTGTGAGGCTTGCGGAGGCAATGGTTACAAGACTATTGAGATGAATTTTCTGCCCGATGTGATGATTCCATGCGAGGTCTGTCACGGGAAACGCTATAACCGCGAGACTCTTGAGGTGCGGTTCAAGGGCAAGTCTATTGCCGATGTGCTGGATATGACCATCAATATGGCGGTTGAGTTCTTTGAGAATGTGCCGGTGATACTGAATAAGATCAAGGTGCTGCAGGATGTGGGACTGGGCTATCTGAAACTGGGCCAGCCATCAACGACGATTTCGGGAGGCGAGAGCCAGCGCGTGAAGCTGGCTACTGAACTGGCCAAGCGCGATACGGGCAAGACCCTGTACATACTGGACGAGCCTACCACGGGACTCCACTTTGAAGATATCCGCGTGCTGATGAATGTGCTTAACCGCTTGGTTGATAAGGGTAATACCGTGATTGTGATAGAGCACAACATGGATGTGGTCAAGCAGGCTGACTGGATTATTGATATGGGCCCTGAGGGTGGCCGCGGCGGTGGTGAGCTGGTTGTGCAGGGTACGCCGGAGCAGGTGGCCGCATCGGATAAAGGCTATACCGCCGCATTCCTTAATGAGGAGCTGAGGCGCAATTAATCCGTTGATTCCGTTTTTATGATTATGGATTTCTCCGTTGAAACCAGAGATTTCATTCGTACGCATCTGGCAGATGACGTGCGGAGCCTTGCGTTGGGCAGGCATCCCGAGGGGGTGGATATGCGTGCGGCTCTGGTGCAGATAGCCGGACATCAGGCGGCATTGCTGAAACTGCCAGAGTGGGCTGCCGCGGAGGATGTCCTGTGGCCGGAGCATATCTCTATGGAGCAGTGTACCAGTCAGCAACTTGCGACGTTCAAGGCTGGAATTGTTGACAGGGTGTTGCCGGATGGCTTCAGTATGGCGGATATTACCGGTGGAATGGGGGTGGACTGTCTCTATCTGTCTGAAAATGCGGGGAAGGTGTGCTACAATGATATGAATGCCACGCTCTGTGAGCTGGCCTCACATAACTTGCCGTTGCTGGGACGTGACAATGTGAGCGTAAGTAATCTGTCGGCTGAGGATTTCCTTGATTCCCGTTCCGGAGAGCACTTCGGGCTGCTGTATATTGATCCTGCAAGGCGCTCGGCCACAGGCGGGAAACTGGTGTCGCTAAAGGAGTGTCAGCCGGATATTACCGCACTGCAGCACAGGATGCTTGATATGACTGACGTGGTGATGGTGAAGATGTCGCCGATGCTTGACATCAGTGTGGCGTTGTCTGAGCTTTCCTGCGTGACTGAGCTCTGGGTGCTGTCGCTGGCAGGTGAGTGCAAGGAGCTGCTGGCTGTGCTGCGGCCTGGATTCAGTGGCGATGCTGAGATTGTTGCGGTGAATATCGCGGCTGATGGCAAGGCGGGCCCTGAGCTGCGCTCTACGAGAGCCGCCGATGCTGAACGCTCTTTGCCATTGGCTCTGGCCGGTGATGTGTGTGCCGGCAGGTATCTGTATGAGCCGTTTGCGGCGCAGATGAAGAGTGGCCTGTTCAGGACGTTGTGCGGCACGTACGGGGTGCGTCAGCTGCACGCGGACTCGCATCTGTTTCTATCGAAGTGTCTGATTGAGGAGTTCCCGGGCCGTGTCTTTGAGATTGAGTCGGTATGTCAGTTTGACAAGCATTCTGCCAGGTCTCTTTTCTCGCAGTATCCGCAGGCTAACATTGCCGTGCGGAATTTTCCGCTGTCGGCCGATGAGCTCCGGTCTCGTTTCCGTGTACGCGATGGTGGCGCGCATTATATCTTCGGTACTACCGTCTGTCCGCAGCAGAGGGTCCTTATTTCAGCCGTACGTCATTGACTGTCCTAATCAGTCTTTCCCTGACGGGATTTGTTGCTATTGAGGTCAGCGGTGGCAGAGTTCCTTGAAATCGCAGTTCTTGCAGGTGTCGGAGATATCTGTCTGGGTGAACGGAACGTCGCGGTTGAGAATCTCGCTTATTATCTGTTGCAGGTGCAAGGTGTAGTCTTCCAGATAACGGCCGGTGAAATCGGTTACCGGCTCGCCGTTCATCTGCATATACAGGCTTTCTTCCGTTGGCTTGGCAGAGCGGCGGATGTATAGCAATACCGGCGCAAGCATCTTGTCCCCATACCCTATTGAGTGGTGCACCAGTGTGGCATAGTAGAAAGTCTGAAACGCATAGCGGCGACGTTTGGGGCCAGGCGTGAACAGATCCTCCAGACTTTTGGGATTCTCCTCTACGTGCCCCGTCTTGTAATCAGCAATACGGTATATTCCGTTCTTGCAATCCATACGGTCAATGCGTCCGCTTATGCGTATTCTCAGCTCGCTGCCAGGCTGGTCGGGGTGGGGTATAGAGATGTAATGCTCAAAGCCCTTGGACTCGCTGCCGATATATTGGAATGGAGCATACTCCTTGTCCATCCTGATCATCTGGCGCAGATAGCGCAGAATCACTTGGAAGTTAATGGACTGTGTGCCATTGTAGCTGTCAGGGTCGATGTCTTTGTTGTTGAACAATTCCTGTCTGAAAGCCTCACGTACGAACGATGTAAGACGCTTGTTGTCTTTCAGAATAGCTTCGATACCGTCTTTCGTTATAGTGCCGTCCTTAGTCTGCGATGCCAGTGAGTTGTATGTAAGCTCGGCGCTGAGGTGGAACAGGTTGCCGAACAGACTTGGGTCTATCTCTGCGGGGTCCTGGTTGACAGACCTTATGCCCGCCACATACTGCAGGTAGTATTTGAACTTGCAGTCAATATAGCAGTTCAGCGCGGAGGGCGATATGTAGTTCCTTTTGTCTGCAGTGTCGTACATACGGTAAAGATGCTCCATTACGCTGCCGGTCTTGGCGGCGCTCAGCGGCTGGTCTGCGTTCCGCACGCTGTGGGCAGGCTCCAACGTTAACCTGCGCACGGGGCGCCCGCTTACTATAAGTTGAAGCAGGTAGCGTGATATCTGGCCCTTACCGATGCCTGAGGTGTCGGTGTTGCCGTTGTATATCATTGTGATGCTCTCGGCTCTCTGCAGCAGATGGTGAAAATTATACGATGCCACCGCGCTTTTCTCCTGCATAGTGGTCAGCCCGAAGGCCATGCGCAGACTGTATGGGATGAATGATGCCTCTGAGCTTCCGGAAGGCAGGGTACCCTCGGCTGCGGACAGCAGAAGCACGTGCTTGAAATCAAGGTTCCTGGTCTCAATCATTCCCATAACCTGCATTCCTACGGCCGGCTCGCCGTGGAATGGCACCGTGGTAGTTGTCATTACCTTGCGGAGCAGCTTGCAGAGCATCTCCGTGCCTATGTTCAGGGTGCCGTCCTCAACGAGAGTGCGGAAGCGGCTTGTCTGTGTATAGATGCGGTAGAGCGCCTCGCTGTACAGCGGCTGGAAAATGGTGTCGCTATCATCCGCGCCAATGGTGGGGGCAAGGATCCGCAGGACAGCCATCAGATTGTCAAGAAGCGATATGTTGTCGGTGCAGGGCGTGAATATCGCCTTCAAGGCATCGTCGCTCTGCTGAATGTCTGATATCTCCGGATAATACTGCCGCGATTTCCTTAACTCCTGATAGATGGAGCCGGCATTCTGCGATATCCTCTCTGTAAGCGGGTTGTTCAGTATGCGCCCTACGTGCTCTATCGTGAGCCTGCCGCCGTTCTTGAAGGAAAGGCGTTGCACGTCAAGTATGGCTGATACGAATCCGTAGAGCGGAATGGAGCTTAGCGGAAATCCCATGGTGACATTTACATCGTCTGTCTTACCTAAAGGAATGGAGTGGAGCACTGGCTGTAACAGCGTGCTGTCGCACAATACTATGGATGTGTCTTTGTCTGGCCGGCAGGGCAGGGAGTCAATCCATTTAGGTATGTAGCGTGCCTGTGCGTTGTCCGAAGAGGCCTCTATGATGGTGATGTCCTTGTCTTTGCTGATGTTGTTGAACATCTCAGGCTGAATCCTGTTGGGAAACTCGACAAGGTTCTGCCGCAGGAACATACCTGCCTCCATTGAGGTGTCATCTATGTAGCTTATGTCATAATCCCAATAGAAGAGTGCCTTGCCGCTCTCTCTCAGCTTGCGGAACAGTGCCTTCTCGGCATTGTCCAGACTGTTGAAGCCTACGAAGGCATACATTCCGTCTCCGAGACGGCTGACGTCAATGGATTGCGCGACCTCGCGTTGCAGCATACCGTCGTATGCAAGTCCGGACTCTTTGAGCTGCCGGCGGAATCTGTGGTATATGGGGCCAAGCGCGTCCCATATCTGGATGTATTTTCGCTTCAGTTCGGAATCTCCGTTGAAACCGTTGAAGAATGACTTGAGAATCTCGTTCTGCTCATCGCTGAGAAAGGACTTGCCCTCAATCTCCTTGTGGTTCTGCAGGCAGGCGAAAAGAGCGTCGGCATCGCACATATTGCGGTCAATATCGTCAAAGTCGCGGAGCATCAGCTCGCCCCAGCTCCAGAAACTGTCTGGCGACTCGTCAGTGTGAAGCTGCTCCTTGTAGATATTGTACAGCATTGACACCAGCTTGAACTGGTCTGCCGTCTGAAGATTGGTCTGAGACTGGAACAGATCGGTGATGGTTGTATATGACGGTGACCATACCGGCTTGTCGCTGCATTCAGACAGATATTCGTCAAAGAACAGGCGTGCGCGGCGGTTCGGAAATACCATTGTTATATGCGACAGACCACGCAACGGGTCAAGGAAGCTCGCATACAGGTCTTTTGCTACCAGATTTAAAAAGTGCTCCATAATCTCAACAGCTGATTATCTTGTTCTGATATATATACCAGACGTATCCTTTAATATTGGTGAATCCCATCTTTCCGAGCAGCTCCACATACTCCTGGACCTGATGCAGATGCTCCTCTCTCTCCCTCGCGAACTTGAAGTCAACGACTATGGTCTTGTTGCCGTCTGTCATTACACGGTCCGGCCTGCGCGTCTGCACCTTGCCGTTGTGGCGGAAAAGAACAGATGTCTCGTTGAAGAGTGTCCAGTGAGGGTCAAACCACCTCTCAACCTCTGGGGCGGATATGGCTTTGCTTATGAGGCTGATTATTGACCCGGCTTTAGCGGAGCTCTCTATTAGGCCCTGCGACAGAAGATTGCTCACCTCGCGCCTTATGTCGGCCGGAGTCCTGATGACCGACAGAAGCTGATGCAGCAGCTTGCCGTTCTCGATGTAGCTCTCTTGCGTTCCCTTAGGCTCCGCGGCATCATCGCCGGATGAATGGGTGAATCTCTGTGACTCCCCGGACTGGCGGAAGCTCGCGGTTATTCCGTATGATTCCATCGCTATATCGCAGCTTTCCGGAATCGTATCTAACGGGTTATTCACGTTGCTGCCGGGCCTGTCGCCGGAGTGTGGCAGTATCTCGCCATTCTCGTACTGCAGGAAACCATTCTCGTCAGGTTGGATTTTATACTCATCTTTAAGGCATTTCGATATGACATCGCTTATTCGTGTTATTGCATCCGCGTCCTTACCGGCTGGAGTGGCGCTGAGAATGACCATATTGCATATCGGCCTTGTAGCTGCCACATACAGCAGATTCAGGTTGTCAACCATCTGGCGGCTTGTCTCCTGGCGGTACTCTTCGCTGAATGCGGAGTTGCCAAGGCTCTTGCTGTAGTCAATGGGCAGAAGGGGCATCTCGTTGAACGGCTCCTCTTGAGGCTCACACCACATCTGGTCTCCGCTCTTGCAGATTGTCCAGTCGCAACAGGGGATGATTTCGGTGTGGAACTCCAGACCTTTCGACGCGTGTATCGTCATCAGCCGTATGCTGGCGGTATTTCCCGATGGTATGGCTTTTTTATGAAGTTTGTCGTCCCACGCGTCTATGAAGTCGGATATGTCTGCCGATGTGCGCACGGCGAATTCCCTCACCAAATCGAGGAAGGTAAGTATGTATGCGTCCTGGCTTCCGGCCTTTCCGCAAAGCAATGTGCGGTTGAGATACTCGGCAAGCTCATAGAGCGGGATGTTTCTGAGACGCTCGCGGTTTGCGGCCATATTGTCCGGGATTATGGCGCCAAGGTCCCCGCCCATAAGGGTGTGCAGGTCAGCGTCCTCTCCGAGTATCTCTCTGGAGCGCTCGTAGAGCAACGATGCCAGTGCAACCTGGTCGGTCTCTTCGGAGATCCACCGCATGGCGTTTACGATGATTCGTACAGCGTACGATGAGTCCAGTTGGAATGCCTCGCCCGATATCATGGGCAGATCTGGACGCGCTGTGGCGAAATAGTTGGCTATCGTGGTTATGTCTTTCTTGTTGCGCAGGAGCAGGGTTATGTCTTCGTAACTCACTCCGGCATTGATGAGACGGTCAATCTCTGTCTCTATCATCTGCATTGCCAGCTCGTCCTTGTCTAAGCCTGGCTCGCCTTTGCGCAGCATTGATACCCGGACATATCCATCCTTTGTCTTTCGCGGACTCTCCTGCATGACATCGGAGTATGCCTTTTCAAGAGCCGTGTGCTCATCCTTAAACAAGTCATAGTAGCTTCCCATAAGAATTGACTTGGCCTGGGGAAAGATACTGTTGTTGAAATCAATGATATTCCCGTGGCTACGCCGGTTTGTCTTAAGCGGTACGGTCTCTGGATTGTAGTCGCGGAATTTCTGCTCAATCTCAGAGTTCAGAATGTTCCAGTCGCCGTTTCTCCAGCGGTAGATGGACTGCTTTACATCGCCTACCACCAGACAGTCCTGGTTCTGCGACAGGCACTCCAGGATAAGGAGCTGCAGGTTTTTCCATTGCATGGACGATGTGTCCTGAAACTCGTCTATCATAAGATGCCTGACAAAGCTGCCGGTCTTCTCAAATACAAACGATGTGTCGTTCTCGGTGAGGCTGCTGAGCAGATGCGCGGTGTCGGCCAGCACGAAACGGCCTTCTTCCTGATTCTGCCGGTTTATCTCGCTGCGGACAGCCAGCAGGAGGGCCAGCTCGTTCAGGTGCCGGAGCGCCGCGTCGTAGGAGTTCACGCACCGCTCATATTGTTCGTGGAGTGTCTTTGCCTCATTAAACAGGGGTATGGCGATGTCTGACGTGAATGCTTCCAGAGACGGGTCCTTCTTTATGTCTGGCTTCTTGAATAAGGTTGTGTCGCCTGAGATTATGTTCCCTATGGTCTTTCCGGTCTCTTTCTCCAGAAACGTGCCGTCAAGTATGCTCTGTACAAGATTGCACTGGTTTTTCCCAAGAGCGCTGACGGGGTATCCGCGTTGCTCCAACTGACGGCTTATGTTCTCACCGCACCTCTTGGTCTTCTCTATGAGCTCTGGGACGAGCTTGTCGCGCTTCTCTCTCAGGGATTTGGCGTAGCTCTGTATGGCGTCAGGGTTCTCCAGGGCATCACGTAGTCTGGTGCCTTTTTCCATAAAGACCTCGCTGAAGAGTTGCTTGGAGAACTCTTTCAACTGGTGGTCTATGTGCCAGCCTTTGTCATCGTCTATGTTGTCCTGCACGAAGTCCAGCACATACTTGTCTTCTTTTGACTTAGGCTCAAGGTTGGCAAGAAACGCGTCGACCGCGCTGCTTATCACACCTTCCTGGTCAAGTTCCAGGCTCAGGTTACTGCCTAGCTGCAGCTCACGGGCCAGGCCGCGGAGTACTGACTGGAAGAAACTGTCTATGGTCTCAACGCGGAAATGGCCATAGTCCTGCAGAATAAGCGTAAGCGCCTTGCCTGCGTTCTGCCGGATCTGAGTATCGGAGTACTGCTGCGGTACGAGTTTCCTTACTGTCTCGAAATATGCGTCGGACTCACTCAGGTTATGGCTGATGCCGTACAGCTGCGACATTATGCGCTGCTTCATCTCGGCGGTGGCCTTGTTGGTGAATGTCACGGCCAGAATGTTCCGGTATGCCTGCGGATTCCTGGCAAGTATGGCGATGTATCTGACAGCCAGCATAAAAGTCTTGCCGGAGCCTGCCGATGCCTTGTATAGTGTCAAAGAGGAATGACCTTCCATATCTATAATGCTATTACGGTGTATAAAGGTAGCAAATGAATGGATAAATGTATAACTTTGCCGTCACTATATTTATTTACTTGCCTTTTGGCGGAATATTACAAGAATTATGGCTTATTTGAACGAAGAGAAGAAAAAGGTCACTACACAGCGACTCAGAGAGATGAAACAGCGCGGAGAGAAAATCTCTATGCTGACCTCGTACGATTATACTATGGCCAAGATTGTGGATGGCGCCGGTATTGATGTGATACTTGTGGGCGATTCTGCATCGAATGTTATGGCAGGTAATGTCACCACACTGCCTATCACTCTTGACCAGATGATTTATCACGCCAAGTCTGTGGTACGTGCCGTTAACCGCGCTCTTGTAGTAGTGGATATGCCTTTCGGAACGTATCAGATAAGCGATGTTGAGGCTGTGACAAATGCCATCAAGATTATGAAGGTGTCGCACGCCGATGCCCTGAAGCTTGAGGGTGGGGTGGAGATTCTGCCGTCAGTGCGCCGTATCCTGGATGCCGGTATTCCTGTAATGGGTCATCTGGGCCTGAC
Source organism: Bacteroidaceae bacterium (assembly GCA_045597985.1). Taxonomy (GTDB): domain Bacteria; phylum Bacteroidota; class Bacteroidia; order Bacteroidales; family Bacteroidaceae; genus Colenecus. The sequence continues at coordinate 21,667 of JAZLLE010000066.1, forward strand.
TCCGCAGTCTATCAATAAGTTCGGTACTTATGCCGTTCGCGCCAAGGAGAAGGCCGAGGCTGAGAAACTGATATCCGATGCTCACGCATTGGAGGATGCCGGCTGCTTCTCGCTGGTGCTTGAGAAGATTCCGGCAGTGCTTGCCGAGCGTGTAGCCAAGGAGGTGTCGATTCCTGTAATCGGTATCGGTGCCGGTGGCGGCGTTGACGGTCAGGTGCTGGTTGTGGCCGATATGCTTGGTATGAACTGCGATTTCTCTCCGCGATTCCTGCGCCGTTATGCCGATCTGTTCGGCACTATCACACAGGCTGTGGGCCACTATGTGGAGGATGTGAAGAGCGGTGACTTCCCGAACGAGAAGGAGCAGTACTGATTTCCGGAATCAGCACTGCTCCTTAGGAGCGACGTTTTTTAGTTTGCTTTGCAAACGCAGTTGCTTCGCTCCTTTTGGCAGCCTACGGCTGCGACGGCGATACCGCACCGTATTTCTATAGTACGCGCAGATGTTATAATAAGGAGTGGGGGAATGCTGAGATCCGAGTTGAGTTTTGCGGCAATAGACTTTGAGACCGCCAACGAGTGTCAGAGCAGTGTGTGCAGCGTTGGGGTGGTGATTGTGCGTCAGGGCACGATTGTGGATAGGTTCTACTCGCTCATCAACCCTGAGCCAGGGTATTACAAATGGTTCTGCAGCCGTGTACACGGCCTTTGTGAGAGAGACACCTGCAATGCTCCTGTGTTCCCTGATGTCTGGAAACAGATTACCCCAAAGATTGAGGGTCTGCCACTTGTGGCGCACAATGCCTGCTTTGACGAGGGCTGCCTGAAGGCCGTACATAAAGTGTATCAGATGGATTATCCGGATTACACTTTCTATGACACACTGGCTGCCTCGCGAAACCACTTCGGGCCTACCTTGGCGAACCACCAGCTGCATACTGTTGCCGCTGCCTGTGGGTATGACCTGACACAACACCATAACGCTCTGGCGGATGCCGAGGCGTGTGCGGTTATTGCGATGAAAATCTTGTGATTTTCTGGGGTAGAGCCTGTTCTCATAAAAGTGGCTCAGACTGCAACCTTGACGCAACTGTATATGATTGCAAAAAAAAGAAGAGACCCAAAATTGAGCCTCTTCTTTTGTCGGGATGACAGGATTCGAACCTGCGACCCCCTGGTCCCAAACCAGGTATTCTACCGGACTGAACTACATCCCGAATGCCCTCATTCCTGAAAAGCGGTGCAAAGATACCGCTTTTCTTGAATGAAGCAAAATTTTATTTGATAATTTCAAGCCTTTTGAAACATTTGTACAGTTTTTCCACTGCGATATCTATCTGCTCCTTGGTATGGGTGGCCATAAGAGAGAAGCGGATGAGCGTATCGTTAGGCGAGCAGGCAGGTGGAATAACCGGGTTGATGAACACGCCATCGTCAAACATCTGCCTTGTTACAAGGAAAGTCTTGTCATAGTCGCGGATATAAAGCGGTATGATAGGGGTGGATGTCTTGCCAATCTCGAAGCCCAGGCTGCGGAAACTGTCAAGAGCATAGTGGGTGAGCTTCCACAGATTCTCTATGCGCTCAGGCTCGTTCTTCATAATCTGGAGCGATGCGCGTGCCGCTGCGGTTGCCGCAGGCGTGTTGCTGGCGCTGAAGATATATGAGCGTGAGTGATGCCTTATCCAGTTGATGGTCTCCTTGTCTGCCGCGCAGAATCCTCCGATGGCTGCGAGTGATTTGCTGAAGGTTCCCATAATTATCTCTATGTCGTCTGTCAGGCCAAAGTGATTGCAGGTGCCGCGTCCGTGATCGCCAAGGACTCCGAAACCGTGAGCCTCGTCAACCATAATGGCGCAGTTGTACTTCTCCTTCAGCGCCACAATACCCGGCAGGTTGGCGATATCGCCCTCCATGCTGAACACACCGTCAACCACGATGAATTTCAGACTCTCGGGGCGGCAGCGTGACAGCGCCTTCTCAAGAGACTCCATATCGTTGTGCTTGAACTTGATTGGAGTGGCGAATGACAGACGCCTGCCCTCAACGATGGAGGCGTGGTCAAGCTCATCGCACACAATATAGTCATCGCGTCCAAGAAGACAAGATATGGTGCCCATGTTTGTCTGGAAGCCGGTGGAGTAGATGACGGCATCGTCCTTTCCTACAAATTCAGCGAGCTCCTGCTCAAACTCACGGTGCATATCGAGCGTTCCGTTCAAATATCTGGAACCTGCGCAACCTGTACCGTATTTCTTTACAGCCTCGATGGCTGCCTCAATTACCTTTGGGTGATTTGTAAGGCCAAGATAGGAGTTGGAGCCGAACATAAGGACTTTCTTGCCCTCCATTATAACCTCTGTGTCCTGCTGGCTTGAAATAGCTTTGTGATACGGATAGACACCCTTGCTCATTGCCTGAGCCGGCTCGTCGTAACTTGCGTATCTCTCTCTTAGTAAGTTCATAGACTACTGTTTGGCAGGGGCACACAACCCCTTTGATATTTTTTGACGCGCAAAATTAGTTAAAAAAGAATGATGGTTTACCAAAAAAAAGGCAATTATTTACGAACTTATAATAATAAGTGAGTGTGATAAACTGACGTTTAGTACTTGATGTAAAAATACTTCACCAAGTTCACATACTCTTCGGATTCGGTCCCGTTCTCGTCTGTGATTGTGATTACATCGTGGCGGAACATCTTGTACAGTTTACCGAATTCAAGTAACGACCTCTTGAACTGCTTGCCGGCTTTTGTGCGTACATCGGCCTGTCTGTGCAGCTGCAGTCCGCAGGCGGAAGACGCTTTAATGAAGTCCGGAACTGCCTCGGAAGGGAGCACAACGTGAAAACTCCCGTTGTCGGAAAGCAGCCTTTGAGCCGAAAATGCAAGTCCCTCAAAGCTCAGGGTGTCTCCGTGACGGGCTGCGCTACGGCTTTTATCTGGGCAACGCAAGGAATTCCGGAAGTATGGAGGGTTGCACAGGATGGCGTCGAAACTCACTGGTGGCCGGTATTCATTTATGTCTGCGCTCACCACATTGATGCGGTCTCTCCAAGGTGATGCGGTGATATTCTCCGCTGCCTGAGCCGCCGCTTCATTGTCAATCTCCACCGCCGTCACAACGGCATCGGGAACTCTCTGCGCTGCCATCAGCGCAAGCAGCCCCGTTCCAGTACCAATGTCAAGAATTTTTGTGCATCCTCCGAGATCGGCCCAGGCGCCGAGCAACACGCCGTCAGTGCCAACCTTCATTGCGCATCGGTCCTGCCAGATTGAGAATTGCCTGAACTTGAAATCCGGATCTCTCATATCCGCAAAAGTACACTTTTCCTGTGGAATTTCAGTTAAAAAATGACAATGAGAGCGTTTCCCTCCTTTTTGTACTACTTTATTATTATTTTTGTGCCCCAAAAATAAATGCGCGTACGCGTGGGCGGCCGCAACGTATTCAGGTAGATTATGTCAAAAAAGATAAAGAAAGACGATTTCGTTGAGGATGATGGCGTGAATTCACGCACTTTCTCGCTGGTTGCCGATTATGATGGCAATGAGCAAGGCTTGTTTGAGGCTTCTATTGATGATGAGCCGATGCCTGTATTACCTGTCAGGAATATGGTACTTTTCCCAACTGTGATACTCCCGGTGTCGATAGGGCGCAAGTCTTCTCTCAAACTGATAAGGGATTACGAGGAAAAAGGCAAGAACATTGCGGTGTTCTGCCAGCGAGTGGCCGATAAGGATGCGCCCGGCTACTATGACCTTTATCCGGTTGGTGTAGTGGCAAAGATTGTCAGGGTACTGGAGATGCCGGACCGCTCGACGACGGTGATTCTTCAGGGCATCCAGAGAGTAAAGCTGCTGTCAATAGAGTCTGTGGAGCCATATCTGATGGGGCGCATTGAGCTCTACCCCGAGGTTCTGCCGGCTCCACGCAGCCGCGAGTTCAAGGCTGTGGTTGATTCCTGCCGCGATATGGCGGTGAAATATATTGAGATGTCGGACAGTATGGCTCCCGATGCCGCATTCGCGCTGAAGAATCTGCGGAACGGCGTGCTGCTTGTGGAGTTTGTCTGCTCTAATCTCTCGCTCGAGATAAAGGATAAGGTCAAGCTCATAAAGGAGGAGAGCCTTCTGACGCGTGCGATGCTTCTGCTGAACATCCTGAGCCGCGAGGTGCAGTTGTCTGAGTTGAAACTAAGCATACAGAAACGTACTCACGAGGATATCGAGAAGCAGCAGAAGGAGTATTTCCTGCAGCAGCAGATAAAGAATATTCAGGATGAGCTTGGCGGAAGCGTACAGGATCAGGATGTTGAGGAGATGCGCCAGAAGGCCGCGGACAAGAAGTGGAGCAAGGAGGTTGCCGAGCTCTTTAAGAAGGAACTGGCCAAGCTTGAGCGCATAAACACCCAGTCTCCTGACTATAACGTGCAGCTCTCTTACCTGCAGACTGTTCTTGGCCTGCCTTGGGGAGAATACACTACAGACAACACAGATATGCAGAATGCCGCCAAGGCTTTGAATAAGGACCATTATGGTCTGGAGAAGGTGAAGGAGCGCATTCTTGAGCATTTGGCGGTGATGAAACTCAGAAACGATTTCAAGTCACCGATAATCTGTCTGTACGGCCCTCCCGGAGTGGGCAAGACATCGCTTGGCGTATCTATTGCCAAGGCTTTGAAACGCAAGTATGTACGCGTGTCGTTGGGTGGACTTCACGATGAGTCCGAGATTCGCGGACATCGCCGCACATACATTGGCGCAATGCCTGGCCGCATCATCAAGGGACTGTCCAAGGCCGGCTCGTCAAATCCGGTGTTCGTTCTGGATGAGATTGACAAGGTGAGCCAGATGACTGTGCAGGGTGATCCCTCATCGGCGTTGCTCGAGGTGCTTGACCCTGAGCAGAACGGTGCGTTCCACGATAACTATCTGGATATTGACTATGACCTGTCGAGAGTGATGTTCATAGCAACCGCCAATAACCTGAATACCATACCCGGGCCGCTGCTGGACCGTATGGAGGTGATTGAGGTGAGCGGCTACATAACCGAGGAGAAGGTGGAGATCGCATCGCGCCATCTTATCCCCAAGGAGCTGGAGGCTAATGGCTTGCGTGGCCGTGGCGTGAGCATTCCAAAGAAAACCATCGAGGAGGTTATTGAGAACTATACCCGCGAGTCGGGAGTGCGTGAGCTGGAGAAGAAAATCGGAAAGATTTGCCGCCGTCTGGCATATCAGTTCGCCAATGACGGCAAGTTCGAGTCGAAGGTTGTAAAGTCCGCAGACCTGAAGTGGCTTCTGGGTGTGAAGCCGTACAGCCGCGACAAGTATCAGGGCAACGAGTATGCCGGTGTGGTGACCGGTCTTGCCTGGACTGCTGTGGGCGGCGAGATTCTGTTTGTGGAGACCAGCCTGAGCCGTGGAAAAGAGGGCAGGCTGACTCTTACCGGAAATCTGGGCGATGTGATGAAGGAGTCGGCGATGCTGGCTGTGGAGTTCATACGATCACACGCCTCTCTGCTTGGACTTGATCCGGAGCTGTTCAGATACTGGAACATCCATATCCACGTGCCGGAGGGCGCCATTCCGAAGGACGGTCCGTCTGCGGGAGTCACTATGGCCACATCCATAGCCTCGGCATTCACTCAGCGCAAGGTTAAGGCAAATCTGGCGATGACCGGTGAGATTACCCTGCGCGGCAAGGTGCTTCCGGTAGGCGGCATCCGCGAGAAGATTCTTGCTGCGAAACGCGCCGGCATTACCGACATTGTGCTCTGCTCGGAGAATCAGCGCGACATTGATGAGATACCGCAGGAGTATCTGAAGGGTCTGGAGTTCCATTATGTTGAGAATATCAGCGATGTGTGGGACATCGCGCTCCTGCCCGACAAGGTGGAGAATCCGCAGGAGATAACCGTTCCGGAACATACAAATGAGGTTTGAGCTACAACATACTGACGCGGCCTCGTCGGCCAGGGCTGGACTCCTGCATACCGGTCACGGTGTGATAGAGACTCCGATTTTTATGCCTGTGGGCACAGTGGGGTCGGTGAAGGCTGTGCCGCTGGATGTTCTGAAGAATGATGTCAAGGCCCAGATTATTCTGGGAAACACATATCATCTGTATCTTCGCCCTGGCGTTGAGACTTTGAGGAAGGCTGGGGGATTACATCGTTTCAATGGATTTGACCGTCCGATACTTACCGACAGCGGCGGTTTCCAGGTGTTCTCTCTGACAGGATTGCGCAAGATGAGTGAGGAGGGTGTGCGCTTTCAGTCGCACATAGACGGCTCACGGCATCTGTTCACTCCAGAGAATGTGATGGATACCGAGCGCGCGATTGGTGCGGATATTATGATGGCGTTCGATGAGTGTACGCCTGGCACGTCTGAGTATCAGTACGCGCGCAAGTCGATGGAGCTGACACACCGCTGGCTGGACCGATGCGTCAGACGATTTGACGAGACTGAGCCTCTGTATGGTTATGAGCAGGCGCTTTTCCCGATTGTCCAAGGCTGTACCTACAGCGACCTGAGACTTCGCTCGGCCGAGTATGTGGCCTCGAAGGATTGCCCGGGCAATGCCATTGGCGGGCTTGCGGTAGGTGAGCCGGCTGAGGTGATGTACCAGATGATAGAGCTCGTAAACGGCATCCTGCCGAAGGAACGTCCGCGCTATCTTATGGGCGTGGGTACTCCGGAGAACATCCTTGAGGCGATATCGTTAGGTGTGGATATGTTCGACTGTGTGATGCCTACACGAAACGGACGCAATGCCATGCTGTTCACCAAGGATGGCATAGTCAACATAAGGAACAAGAAGTGGGAGGATGCGTTTGAGCCGATAGAGGCCTATGGTGCGTCGAAGGTGGATACAATGTACTCAAAGGCTTATCTTCACCATCTGTTCAAGGCAAGCGAGTTGCTGGCTCTGGAGATAGCCTCGACGCATAATCTGGCGTTTTATCTGTGGCTGACAGGCGAGGCTCGCAGACATATCATAGCCGGTGACTTTGACGAGTGGAGACGTGTCACCGCGAAACGTGTAATGCAGAGAATCTGATTATGTCCACGCTGAATAGAAAAAGACTGCTGAAAAGACTGGACCGGTATATCATCGGCAAGTTCCTGGGCACATATTTCCTGTGCATCGTGCTGATTGTGGCCATATCGGTGGTCTTTGATTATAATGAGCATATTGATCATCTGAAGGATGCGCCTTTGCACAGGCTGGTTTTTGATTACTATCTGAATTTCATACCATATTACGCTAATCTGTTTAGTCCGCTTTTCGTATTCATTTCCGTTATCTTCTTCACGTCGAAACTGGCCGATAACACCGAGATAATAGCAATGTTCTCAAACGGCCTCAGTTTCAAGAGGATGCTGCTGCCGTACATGCTGTCGGCTGCCATTATTGCCGGACTGTCGTTTACGCTCAGCTCGTTTGTGGTTCCTAAGGGGAGTATCAAGCGTATTGCCTTTGACAACGAATTCATTCATAAGAAAGCAAATAAGTCCGCATCGAACATTCAGATGGAGGTGGAAGATGGCGTTATCGCATACATTGGCCGTTTCGAGGACTACAACAAAACCGGCTACCGTTTCTCTCTGGACCGTTTTGAGGACAAGCGGCTGGTATCGCATCTTACGGCCAGAACTGTAGAGTACGATTCGCTGTCGGAGGAGAAATATCATTGGAAAGTCCGCAATTATATGATAAGGAACCTGAAAGGCGATCAGGAGGAGGTGTTTCAGGGCAATGAGCTTGATACTGTGATCAAGTTCGAGCCGGCCGATTTTATGGTTGTGCGCGGACAGCAGGAGACGATGACATCGCCAGAGCTGCGTGAATACATATCGCGACAGAAAAAACGTGGTGTGGGCAAGCTTGTACGTGAGTTCGAGATTGAGTATCACGAGAGAATAGCAATGACATTCGCATCGTTTATCCTTACGGTGATAGGCGTGTCATTGTCAAGCCGCAAGCGAAAGGGCGGTATGGGCCTGTATCTGGGCATCGGACTCGGTCTGAGCTTCGGATATATACTCTTCCAGTCCGTCTCGTCAACGTTTGCCGTAACCGGAAGTATGTCGGCATTCTGGGCTGAGTGGCTGCCGAATCTGGTTTACATACCGATAGCCATAGTCTTATATTTTAATGCACCAAAATAATTGTTGAGCCGTGAGATTTGATGAGTTTGATTTTGAGCCAGACATTCAGGATGCTGTTGAAGCGATGAATTTCCGCGAGTGTACTCCCATTCAGGAAAAGGCCATTCCCGTAATTATAGAGGGGCGTGACCTGATTGGCGTGGCTCAGACCGGTACCGGCAAGACTGCGGCATATCTGCTTCCGGTGCTGAACAGCCTGTCAAAAGGCGGCTATCCGGAAAATGCTGTCAACTGCGTGATTATGTCGCCTACTCGTGAGCTGGCTCAGCAGATTGACCAGCAGGTTGAGGGCTTCTCATATTTTGCGTCGGTCTCAAGCGTTGCTGTTTATGGAGGCAACGACGGCATCCGCTTTGAGCAGGAGAAACGCGGTATGGCAATGGGTACTGATATCCTGATTGCTACTCCAGGCCGTCTGATAAGCCATCTGAGCCTTGGAAACTGCGATTTGTCAAAAGTCTCATTCTTCATTCTCGATGAGGCTGACAGAATGTTGGATATGGGCTTCTACGATGACATTATGCAGATTGTGGCGCGTCTGCCAAAGAATCGGCAGACACTCTTGTTCTCTGCCACTATGCCGGTTGAGATACAGAAACTTGCTCAGTCAATACTTACTGACCCTGTGGAGGTCAAGCTGGCTGTGTCAAAACCTGCCGAGAAAATACTTCAGGCGGCATACGTGTGTTACGAGGTGCAAAAAGTACCTATTATACAGAGTCTTTTCGAGGACAAGGTGGAGAGGCGCGTAATCATCTTTGCCTCGTCCAAACTTAAGGTGAAGGAGATTACAAAGACCTTGTCGCGTCTTGGCTTGAGCGTGGGCGAGATGCATTCCGATCTGGAACAGGCTCAGCGTGATGAGATAATGCATCAGTTCCGCAGCCGCAGAATCAACATTCTTGTGGCTACAGACATTGTCTCGCGCGGAATAGACATTGACGATATTGACCTTGTGATAAACTTTGACGTACCGCACGAGGCAGAGGATTATGTGCATCGTATAGGCCGCACCGCAAGAGCCGGAAGTGACGGATGTGCCATCACGTTCATATCACCCGAGGAGCAGACAAAGTTCGCATCTATCGAGAAATTCATTGAGCGCGCGGTCTATAAAATACCGGTTCCGTCGGAACTGGGCGCCGCTCCAGAGTACAATCCTCGCAGAAAGCCGGCGCGCAAGCCTTTTCAGCGCGGGCACAAGAAACATTGATTGAATCCGTATGAACAAAAAAGTCTGCGGACTATCCGCAGACTTTTTAGGGTGCCTGGTGGGACTCGAACCCACGACATTCAGAACCACAATCTGACGCTCTAACCAACTGAACTACAGGCACCATATAAGAGCTCTCGCTCAAATGCGTTGCAAAGATAGTGCTTTTATTTGTAAAAACAGCAGCGGTTGGTGTTTTTCTTTGAAAAAAGTGTGTTGGGCTGACCTTCATGATTCCCTGAGTCTCAAATTCCGGCCATTATTATTCATTATCTTATGGATAATTCCGATATTTGCACATTTAATAGGTAGAATAGTCTGGTAAATGAGTATTACTTTCAGTGCAAGACGGTTGCTTTGGGCTTTTATGACCGCCCTGTTATTCCTTCTGGTTTTTTCCTGGAGTACGTCTCCGCTTTATCTTACATACGGAGGTGACAGTCCATTCTTCCAGATTATAGGTCTTGGTGTGACTCAGGGCAAGATTCCGTATGTCGATTTGTTTGACCACAAGGGTCCGGTGCCGTTCTTTATGGATGCGCTGGGGTATTCCACTGGTATGGGCCGTTGTGGTATCTTTGTACTGCAGGTTATATCAATGACCGTCACTCTTCTGCTGCTATACCGCATTGCTGCGCTCTTTGTGGAGCCGGATAGAAAAAGATACAATGCTCTGGCGCTCACTCTGATTCCATTGGCCGATTTCATTGTGGAGGGCAATCAGGTGGAGGAGTGGCAGTTGCCATACATAGCCCTTGCTCTGCTTATGGTGTGCCGCTATATAGTCAGTGGTGTACGTCCTCACGAGGCTTGGCGTAGTCTGGTATATGGACTTTGTTTTGGAATGGTATTCTATAACCGTCCGAACGATGGAGTGATGTGGGTGGGAAGCCTGTTCTTCGGCCTGTTTCTGCTTTGGATAGTTAGGAAGGATTATCGTATGATATGGCGAGACATTGCCGCATTCATATCCGGCTTTATCGTCATAACTATACCGATTCTTGCATATTTCGGCGCTCACAATGCACTGGATGATATGTATTTCGGTATGATAATCCACAACATCCGCTATGCTGGCGACGCTCTATTCACGTGGGGTGGCATAGGTATGATTCTGATACCTGCTGTTATGGTTTGTACAATTTTGCATCTGGGGCGTCAGGACGGATTGCGCGACTTGCGTTTCGTGCTGATTCCGATGCTTGTGCTTACAGTCATTCTGATTGGCAAGCGTGACTATTATCACTATCTTATTCCTCTGACTCCGTTCATAGCTGTCTGCTTTGCTCTCTGCCAGAGATATTCCTGCAAAAAATACTTGTGGGTTGTATGCTCGCTGTTCGTGGTGTTCAGCTACACTGAGTGCAGGTTCATAATAAAAGCTTTCTCTTTGCGTGGTACGCTTACTGAGTTCTACGCCCAGACTGATGCGTTGTATGAGAATGTTCCGGAAGAGGAGAGAAACACCATCTGGAACTACAATCTTGTCAGTTACGACAAAGACAAGTCGCCGCACTTAGTGTCGCTGATGGGTACATTCCCGCATAAGGGCATAACGCCTTCAAGTCCTGTGCTGGCCGCATATGATCTGGAGTATCTTGAGGAGCGTTTCGGAATAAGGACTAATGAGCCGAAATGGCTTGTAATGTATCCGGAGGACAGCTACAACAAGGACTTCGACTATATTTACGAGAATTACGATTTGGTTGCGGTCACTCCGTCGGAGCCGGTTTGTGAGATAAGACTTTACAGAAGAAAGAGCAATGATTGATATAGATTCCTGCAGGTTGCTGGAGTTCCAGAACAAAATTGACGACCGGGGCGGTCTTGTGATTGCGGAGGCCTTCAAGGAGATTCCTTTCGAGATCAGGAGGGTGTTCTATTCGTTCAACATCCCCGACAGAAAATCCAGAGGGGCGCACGCGCACAAGAAGTGCCATCAGGTGCTGATTGCTCCATCCGGCCGGTTTACCGTTGAGATTGATGACGGAGTCAATAAACGCAGAATAGTTATGGATGACCCGCTGAAAGGTCTGTACGTACCGCCGGGCGTATGGGCCAGCGAGCTGGAGTTTGAGCCGAATGCCATCTGTCTGGTGCTGGCGTCGGACAACTACGATGAGGCGGATTATATCCGCAATTATGATGATTTTCTCACTATGAGAGGATTGGAATCAGTATTGAAAAAATGATGGAAAAGCCCCTTATCTCTATTGTCTCTCCCGAGTACAAGGGCGAGCTTATGGTGGATGCTCTTGTAAGCCGCATCAGGCAGGCGGTGTCTCCAATCACGGAGGCGTTTGAGATTATATTAGTGAATGATGCCTCTCCTGATAATACCTGGGAGGAGATTCGCAGGCAATGTGCAAAGGATAAACGTGTAAAGGGCATAAACCTTAGCCGCAATTTCGGTGAGAACTATGCCATTACTGCTGGTCTCCGCTATGCCAAGGGCGATTATATCGTTGTTATGGATTGCGATCTTCAGAACCGTCCCGAGGACATTCCGCTGCTCTATGCCAAGGCTATGGAGGGGTATGACATAGTCTATGCCCGCAGAATGCAGAAGCATTTCGGCTTTTTCAAGAAACTGTCATCGAGGCTTTATCACGGGATACTGGAATGGCTGAGTGGCGTGCGCCAGGACAGTGCGGTGGCTGAGTTCGGCATTTACAGCGCCAAGGTTATAAGGGAATACAACAAACTTCCGGAGGCGGCACGCTCATTCGCGAATCTGATTACATCGCTTGGATTCCGCTCAACATCAATTCCGGTGACTCACGCGGACAGAATGGAAGGCGAGACATCGTATTCGTTCAGCAAACTGGTCAAGATAGCGTTCGATGTCATACTGTCGAACAGCAATAAGCCTTTGAAAATGGCTATCGGGCTGGGTATGATAATAGAGGTGTTCGCCATAGGTATGATTGTATATTCAGTGATTGACCATTATGTGAGCGAGGTGCCGGCCGGCTTTTCATCGACTTTCATATCCATCTGGTTCCTTGGAGGCCTGAACATCCTGATACTTGGGGTGGTGGGGCTCTATATTGACAGAATTTTCAATCAGGTGAAGGGGCGTCCGCTCTTCATAGTGTCAGATACAATCAACGAGGATGAGGAGTAACATTGGAACGCTTCTGATTAAGGTGCTGGTCTGGCCTTGGTCCAGGCTGCCGCTGAAGGTGCATTACCGCATCTCTCCGGTGCTGGCATTTCTTATCGGCAAGGTTTTCCGTTATCGCAGGGATACTGTGATGCTGAACATTGCCAGGGCTTTTCCAGAGAAGGATATCTGGGATATCAACAGCGAGGGCCTTATTGACAAGTTCTATCTGCATCTGGCTGATGTGTTTGTTGAGGCTGTCTGGTTTGGCGGATGCGGCAATCGCAAGCGTCTGCGCGATGCTTATATAGTAGAGCTGGAGAATCCAGAGGAATTCACCGCACTGTATGCCAAGTCGCCCGATGTGATGGTTCTTTGCTCGCATCAGGGTAATTGGGAACTGTCGGGCGGAATTGAGTCGTATAACTATACAGACAAGCCTTTCCCTGTGGGATGGAACAATGTGCGCATTACTTATCGTGAGATGAGCAGCAAGGCTTGGGATGGATTCTTCCGTGATAACCGAAAGGCACCCACTGTGAACCGCGATCAGTTTGAAGGCTATATTGAGTCGAAGGATATGGTGCGATATGTATTGGAACACGCAGGCTCGGGATTCGTTTACAATTTCATAACGGACCAACGTCCATACTATAAGAATTCCAAGAATCTGCGTGTGAGGTTTATGGGGCAGGAGTGCTCGGCAATGTCGGCGGGGGCCGCGCTGGCACATAAGACAGGAATGCCGGTCTGCTTCCTCAGTATGCCTGTTGAGTCGCGCGGGCACTATAAGTACAAGTATATTACCATTTGTGAGGATGCCTCGAAGATGAGTGTGCAGGAGATAATGGACGAGTACTTCAGACTTCTTGAGAATGAGATAAGGAAACAGCCTTACAACTATCTGTGGAGTCACCGTAGATGGTGACACCTCTTTCGTAAACAGATTCTCAGATGATGTCCTGAAATCTGTCAGGAATCCGTACCACTATCCGCAGCTCAAACATAGCCGGCTTGTTCCAGGCATAGGGCGGCCGCACCACATTCTGACATCGTCTGGCAAAAGTTGTCCATCTGTCAAAATCGCGAGCCTTCAGCTTGGTGACATAGCGTATGGTACGGGCACGCTTGCGCATGTGCTTGCCCCATCCCTGCTCAATCCTGTTCTTGTCATTGAAACGATTCTCCAGCTGTCTCATGTCGAAGTATCCGAAGTGGAACAGGAACAGGTCTTTGGCTATACGGAAATTGTGTCCTTTTATGCGATGGAATCCGGACCCCCAGACGCAAGGCTTAGCCACAATGGATGGCTTTGTGTATCTGGTTCCTATCTGTGCGTAGTGGCGCTGTCTGAGGAACGGAAAATTGTCAGCAATGTCGCTCTCTTCTCCTATCTTCTGGCCGAAATCCAGTCCCAGGGCCGAAAGGCTCACATCAATCTTCTGTCCGCTGAGATATTCACGCAGGCTTTTCCCCAGTTTCGGATCCACTATGATGAACTCGTCGGCATCAACTCCAATCACCATATCGTATCCGTTTGCCAACAGCTCGGCGGCCTTGTCGGAGAGGAATCTCAAGCGTCCTTTCTCAGCGGCTATCACCTGGTTGCCTATTTTCTCGTGAAGCGCGGCATTGGTGCCTTGACAGAAATCCTGTATCACCTGGTCGGTGCCATCGAAATAAATGAACAGATTCTCCTTGCCGAGCTCACTGCCGTAATACTCAACCCACTTTTTCAGGAAGAAATCATCGTTTCTTACCATGGTCAGTGCGGCAATTCTCTTTAAACCTGTACTGTTGGACATCTCTGTTGCTATTTCGGTGCGCGAAGTTATAAAAATAGATTGAATTTGATTACATTTGTCTCCTGAACAATCAATTTCCCATAATGGATGCTACATCGACCCTGTATGGCTTCCTTCAGTCCTGCCATCATATAGACAAAGATATCACATTAGCCATCAATTCTTTGAATTGCCCATTCACGGACGCCGTCTGGCAGGTTTTCTCAATGAGGAATATCTGGTTCATAATGTATTTCATCGTACTGTTGTTTCTTATACGGAACCTTGGCTGGAAGAGAGCGTCGGTTGTGGTGGTCTCCATTATTCTTACTATTGTCTGCTGTGACCAGCTGGGCAATGTGTCAAAGGAGTATTTCGAGCGACTGCGCCCCTGCTGGGATGCTGAGATGATGTCACGCGGTCTGCACGTGCTTGAGGGACTTGGCAACCGGTATGGCTTTTACTCGGCACACGCCGCCAACGCCATCGGCTTTGCCGTCAGCTCGTATATGGCGTTCCGCAATGACACCGCACGCAGTTACCGCATATATGGAACGTGCATACTGATATGGGGAGCGATGGTGGGGCTCAGCCGCATATTTGTGGGCAAGCACTTCTTTGGCGATGTGATGGTGGGATTTGCCGTAGGCATTGCTTTCGCATACTTCTTCAGCAGTATGGCCAGGCTTGTCCTCAGAAAGTTTCGTTGGTGAGTGACTCGTCTTATCAGTTGAGCTTGAAACTCAGGTAGTGCGTCTCGCCGGCAATCTGACTCTCTTCGGGCAGTCTCATATAATCGCCGAACATATCGGTCAGGTAGCCGTCATATCCCTTCGGTACAGGGAATTTGTATCCCTCAAAATCCATATCGATTGTCTCAATGCAATCCGCCTCCTTGAAGACAAATTTGTAGAAGCAATTGCCGGCATTGTATCGCAGGGTTCCGTTTCGTGAGATCTTGTCTCGTCGCACCACCGAGGCGATGGTCTTGAGATGCCACTTCTTAAGCCTCTTGTAGATACTTGTGGTAAGCGCGGAGGGATTCTCCTTCTTGGCGAGTCTGGTTATCCAGCACAGATGCTGCTTTATGCGCTGATAGACAAAATATGGCGCGTTGTTGTGACCTAATGTGAAGATGTCTATATATAACCCGTGATATTTGTATGATTTGTCCTCACCTCCGCCAGACTCTGTGACTGTGGAGTGCTTGTCGCGGAATTTGGCAAATCCTTGCAGATAATAGAAATCATTGTCCGGAGTCTGTATGGCGTAGTCTTCGTTCTCTTTGAAACAAGAGAGCAGTCTCTCGTAATCCTCTTCCATCATATCGACATCTATGTCATCATCCCAGGGGATGAATCCGTGATGGCGTACCGCTCCCAGACAGGTTCCCGATGAGAGCCAGTATCTGATTCCGTTCTCTTTGCATATCTTGTCGAAATCTACAAGCATCTTCAGAAGATACTCCTGAAGATTTCTTAGATCAGATCCGTCAGGACTGTATTTCTCTCTGAGCTGTTTGTGTAATTCCTCTGTGATCATAGAGCATTTTTTGCAAAAATAAGCAAAACAAAGGTATGTGACTGAATAAACTGGTCTGAAACGAAAATAAAGTATAACTTTGCATATTATGAAGACAGAATTTCCACTCTCAAGACTATGGACCTCCACGCGTCTGATTGTTGAGGGGCACATTTTGAACCCTTTGTGGTGGAATGCGACCAGACGAAGGGCTCGCAGGTCAAAGGTGTTTGGCGATGTGGTGTCTCTGTATTTCAGGAAACATTACATTGATGCCCTGAGGAATTACACTTCAGGCCCGGTAGTGAGTGATGACGCGGGGGAGAAAATCTATTCCATCTGGTTTCAGGGTGAGAGTCAGGTTCCTGAGCTGGTAAGACGCTGCTTTGACAGCATCAGAAAGCATTGTTCCAACGAGCTTGTGGTTCTGGATGAGGATTCCTTGCTGGATTACATAACCCTTCCGCAGATTATCATTGATAAGTATAAGGCCGGTAAGATCAAACCTGCTCACTTTGCGGATATATGCCGTGTGGAGCTTCTGTATGAGCGGGGCGGCTACTGGCTGGATGCTACTTGCTTTGTGACATCTGAGATTCCTGACTATATCAGGGACGCTGATTTCTTTGTGTACCGCACCGGCAATACAATATCGGGTTATTACAGCTATATTCAGAATTGCTTTATCCGCGCCAGAAAAGGCTCATATCTGCTTGGCGCGTGGCGTGAGATGATTCTTGATTTCTGGACGCGCGAGGATAAGCGCGTTGACTATTTCCAGCATCAGATAATGTTCAAGACCATAGTGATGAATATCCCGGAGGCCGAGCGTCTTTTCAAGGAAATGCCTCAGGTGACCCACGATGCGGCCCACAGACTCTGGCTTGAATATGGTGACAAGCCTTTTGATGCTCAGGAATACAAACGCATTGTGGCTGATGCGTTCTTCCAGAAAACCACATACAGGGACAAACCGGTACCCGGCACATACAAAGACCACGTATGGCACGACACGCTTATCTGATATTGGCCCACGGCAATTTCGGCCAGTTGCGTCGTCTGGTATCTTTGCTTGATGACAGACGCAATGATATCTTCGTTCACGTAGATGCCAGGGCTAAGGATTTTGATGAGAGCCTGTTCCAGAGCTTGTGTAAGGAGTCCGGATTGCATTTCATCACTCCGCGCCTGAATGTCCACTGGGGTGGGGTAAGCATTATGCGCGCTGAGCTTGAGCTGCTCAAGGCTGCAATCTCAGGGCATTATAGGTATTATCATCTTTTGTCCGGTATGGATTTGCCACTCAAGAGTCAGGATGAGATTCATTCGTTCTTCGATGCCAACGATGGCAAGGAATTCATACAACTCTGGCAGATGAAAGGCAGCACGTCTTCCCGTTTCTCATATTATACGCTGTTTCCTGAGGGTGCCGGTAATTTCTGGCTGAATCTGGCAAATGTGATATTCAAAGGAGTGCAGATGCTGGTAGGCCATCGTATTAACCGTGATGTAGAGTTCGGCTATGGCTCACAATGGTTCAGCATTACCGATGAGCTTGCCTGCTATATTGTCGGAAAGGAGGACTGGCTTGAGAGTGTGTTCCGCCATACGAACACCTGCGATGAGGTGTTTCTCCCTACGTTGCTGAATTCGTCGCCTTTCAAGGAGAGACTCTACAGAAATGAGGCGTATGTGGCAAATACAGTCAACGATGCGAATATGCGTCTCATAGACTGGAGCAGGGGAGAGAGTGTCAGACATCCCTGGGTGTTCCGCGAGTCAGATTTTGACCTGCTGTGCGGTACGCCACATCTTTTCGCGCGAAAGTTTGACCAAAAGATTGACGAACGCATTATAGACTTGATTTGTAACAAGGTGAGATGGAATGACAAAACTGAATCTTGACCAACTCCACGCCGTACTTCTCCAGCTTATGCTGGATATTGATGAGTTCTGCCGCAGGCACGGAATACGCTATTCCCTCTCCTCCGGCACGATGTTGGGTGCCGTGAGACATCACGGCTTTATTCCGTGGGACGATGATGTCGATTTGTTCATGCCTCGCCCTGACTCTGAGAGATTCGTGGCTCTTTATAACGACGAGCATCAGGACAGCCCGTATAAATGCTCGTATGGCGGCAATCTTCCTGAATATATCAATAGAACGGCCTGGATAAAAATCATTGATACCCGCACGTCAATCAAAGAGCGTGACGGCTCCATCGGCGACATTGGAGTGAGCATCGATATTTTTCCGGTTGACGGCACTCCGTCGGATCCGGTGCTTCGTGACAAGTTCGCGCGAAAAAGCAGCAGCTTGTGCCACAGACTGTTCCTGAGCAGCAGAAAATTGTTCCCGCTGTCAACTCATATTCCATTGCTGGCACATTTGAGCGCTTTGCGCCATAGTCCGGAATGGTGGTTTGAGAAAGCCACCGCTTATATGACACAATACAAGTTTGAGGAGAGCGAGTATGTGTGGGCTGTATGCGAGCGGTATGAGCTTGAGTTTCCTGTTGAGCGCGAGACTTTCAACAGAATGATAATGATGGACTTTGAGGGCCACAAGTTTCCGGTCTTCGATAAATACGATGAGTATATGACTCTTCAATATGGAGATTATATGACTCCGCCGCCAGAGAGTAAGCGCGTATGCCACTTTGCCGATACATTCTGGAATGAGGAAGTACTGCCTGAATGGCTGTTGGCTGTTAACTGTTGGCCGTTGGCGAGTCATCAGGATTGAAAGCCAACAGCCAATTGCCAAAGTATTTTCGTTTCGCGAAACGAAAATTTGATAATCCGCGTCAATTGCACTAATTTTGCGGATTATAATTCAAAACACAGCATATTATGTTTGAGAATCTATCGGAAAGACTCGAGAAGTCATTCAAGATACTTAAAGGTGAGGGCAAGATTACTGAGGTAAACGTAGCTGAGACTCTGAAGGATGTACGCAAGGCCTTGCTGGACGCCGATGTCAACTACAAGGTTGCAAAGCAGTTTACTGATACTGTCAAGGAAAAGGCTCTTGGTATGGACGTGCTTACATCCGTCCGTCCCGGACAGCTGATGGTAAAGGTGGTGCACGATGAGCTGGCTCTCCTGATGGGAGGTCAGGCCGTGGATATCGATGTGAAAGGACATCCTGCAGTTATCTTGATGGCAGGCCTTCAGGGCTCCGGTAAGACTACTTTCAGCGCCAAGCTTGCAAATATGCTGAAGAGCAAGCGCTTTAAGAAACCGCTTCTGGCAGCCTGCGATATATATCGTCCCGCAGCTATTGATCAGCTGTGCGTCCTTGGAGAGCAGATCAGCGTACCAGTTTATTCCGAGCCGGAGAACAAGAATGCCGTACTGATAGCTCAGAATGCCATTAAGGAGGCGCGTGCCAAAGGTAACGATGTGGTAATCATAGATACTGCCGGCCGTCTTGCCATTGACGAGCTGATGATGCAGGAGATTGCCGCCATCAAGGAGGCGGTATCGCCAAACGAGATCCTCTTTGTGGTTGACTCCATGACCGGTCAGGACGCTGTCAATACAGCCCGCGAGTTCAACGAGCGTCTGGACTTTACAGGCGTTATCCTTACAAAGCTTGATGGCGATACCCGTGGCGGTGCCGCTCTGAGTATCCGCACTGTTGTTGACAAACCTATCAAGTTCATAGGAACAGGCGAGAAGATGGATGCATTTGATGTGTTCCATCCTGCCCGTATGGCTGACCGAATCCTTGGTATGGGCGATATTGTATCCTTCGTGGAGCGCGCACAGCAGAACTTCGATGAGGAGGAGGCAAAGCGCCTGCAGCGTAAGATGGCCCGCAACAAGTTCGATTTCAACGATTTCCGCGATCAGATTGCCCAAATCAAGAAAATGGGTAATTTGAAGGACATAATAGGTATGATTCCCGGGCTTGGCAAGGCTGTCAAGGACATTGACATCAACGATGACGCTTTCAAGGGCATTGAGGCAATGATAAACTCAATGACTCCTCAGGAGCGCAGTAATCCGGACTTGCTTGACAAGAATCCCTCTCGCCGTGCCAGAATAGCAAAAGGCTGCGGTCAGTCGTTGCCTGAGGTTAACCGTATGCTCAAGCAGTTTGCCGAGACAAGAAAGGTGATGAAGGGCGTGGCCGGTGCGAAATTTCCTATGATGCCGGGTAGAATGAAGTAAATCAGATAATAATAAGTATATGCAGATTATTGACGGAAAGGCTGTAAGTACCCATATTAAGCAGGAGATAGCGGCCGAGGTTGAGAGAATGGTGGCAGAGGGCCGTAAGCGTCCGCATCTGGCGGCAGTGCTGGTTGGGCACGATGGTGGAAGCGAGACATACGTAGCCAACAAGGTAAAGTCGTGCGAGGAGTGCGGCTTCAAGTCAACTCTTATCCGCTTTGAGGATGATATCACCGAGGAGACTCTTCTTGAGCAGGTACGCAAGCTTAACAAGGATGATGATGTTGACGGATTCATCGTGCAGCTGCCTCTTCCAAAACACATCAATGAGCAGCATATCATCGAGGCCATTGATTATCGCAAGGATGTTGATGGCTTTCATCCAATCAACGTGGGCCGTATGAACATCGGTCTGCCTTGCTTCGTGTCTGCCACGCCT
Source organism: Bacteroidaceae bacterium (assembly GCA_045597985.1). Lineage (GTDB taxonomy): Bacteria > Bacteroidota > Bacteroidia > Bacteroidales > Bacteroidaceae > Colenecus. Next base: position 42,094 of record JAZLLE010000066.1, read on the forward strand.
AACGGTATTCTGGAGCTTCTCCGTCGCTACAATATTGAGACAAAGGGCAAGAAGTGTGTAGTGCTTGGCCGTAGTAATATAGTAGGGAAACCAATGGCGTCTCTTCTTATGCAGAAGTCGTATCCCGGTGACTGTACGGTTACCGTATGCCACAGCCATACAAATAACATAAAGGAGGAGTGTCTTGCCGCAGATATTATTGTGGCTGCGATGGGACAGCCTGGATTTGTAACCGGCGATATGGTGAAAGAGGGTGCTGTAGTAATAGATGTTGGTACTACACGTGTCCCAGATGCTACACGCAAGTCCGGTTTCCGCCTTTGCGGTGATGTCTGCTTTGATGAGGTGGCCCCAAAGTGCAGCTTTATCACTCCTGTTCCTGGCGGGGTGGGACCTATGACAATATGCTCGCTGATGAAGAACACGCTGCTTGCTGGTAAGAAGGTCATTTACGGATAATCGCGAAAGCTGAAAAGTTTTCAACAATTGTAAAAATTCCTTTAAAAACACTTTAAGGCTTTCCATTGCCTTTTTAAATTTGTTGCTTAGTGAACTAATATTATATAATTTTCAGATATGAGCAACGATTTAGAAAGCGGGCAGGCTATCTATGATGCCCGTTCATTAGGTAAGGGAAAGATGCTGGTGCTTGGCTTCCAGCATATGTTCGCAATGTTTGGCGCCACTGTTCTGGTGCCTCTTATTACAGGATTGTCAGTATCTGTCACACTGCTATTCGCCGGTGTGGGCACACTGATTTTCCATTTTGTCACAAAGATGAAGGTGCCTGCATTCCTGGGTTCCTCATTCGCGTTCCTCGGTGGCTATGCCGCAGTCAAGGAGATAGGAGTGGGACTGGGATACACTGTTCCAGAGGCTCTGAGCTATGCCTGCATCGGCGTATTCTGCGCAGGACTGGTTTATTTCGTTCTGTCGTTTCTTTTCAAGGTGTATGGCGTGCGTAAGGTGATGCGCTATTTCCCGCCTGTGGTTACCGGTCCTATCATCATTGCCATTGGACTTACACTGTCAGGAAGCGCAATCAACAACTGCTTGTCAAACTGGTGGATCGCTATTCTGGCCATTGCCATAATCATTGTCTGCAATGTGTTTGGTAAGGGAATGATCAAGATTATACCTATTGTATTAGGTGTAATTGGCTCATATATTGTCGCAGCCTGCTTCGGACAGGTGGATTTCACATCCGTCAAGGAGGCAAGCTGGGTAGGATTTCCTATTGTATGGCAGAATACGGCATTTGCAATCTTTGAGAATCCCAACTGGTCACTTATAGGCACATCAATTCTGGCTATCATTCCTATTTCGGCAGCTACTATGATTGAGCATCTGGGTGATATCGCCGCTATCTCATCAACCTGTAACCGCAACTTCATTGTTGATCCGGGCATCAACCGCACACTGTTTGGAGACGGATTAGCCACTGCTCTCGCATCTCTGTTCGGCGCTCCGGCAAACACTACATATGGTGAGAATACCGGTGTTCTTAACCTGACAAAGGTGTATGACCCACGCGTGGTGCGTATCGCAGCCGTGCTTGCCATCATCTTCTCTTTCTGTCCTAAATTCGCCATGCTGGTTTACAGTATGCCTACGGCTACAGTTGGTGGCGTGTCCCTGGTACTTTACGGTATGATATCCGCAGTAGGTGTCCGTAATCTTGTGGAGAATCAGGTGGACCTCACCAGGAACCGTAACCTGCTTATCGCAGCTCTGATTCTCGTGCTGGCCATCGGTGTTCAGTACGGAACTCCGGGCAGTGCCATTCAGATTGGCAAGGTTGCTTTGTCCGGTCTTGCTGTGGCTGCTCTCAGCGGTATTCTGCTCAACGCCATTCTGCCAGGCAACGATTTCAAGATGACATTCGACTATACAAGCGGCAAGCGCAGTGAGTCCGATACAAAGAATATGGACGAGTCATTCAAGGTTCCAATTCACAAAGATTGATATTTCACTATTTGTTATTTATAAACTATCAGACAAAATGAAAAAGTTTTTTGCATTCGCAGGTCTCAGCCTGCTGACTATCGGAGCTTTTGCACAGACAAATCTTCAGGTATTCTATGATTTCGGTGAGGGTCGCAAGCACGTGACAACAACACTTGAGGGCTATTATGGCGACAATTGGGGTGACACATTCTTCTTTATTGACTATGATTTCTCAACCAAGGATAAGAGAGACAAAAAGATCTTCGGTCCTCAGGGCAGCTATATGGAGATTGCACGTGGCCTGAATTTCTGGAAGAACTCATCTTTGAAGGATCTGAGCGCACACGTAGAGTATAACGGCGGTATCGGCTTTGGCAGCTGCAACTGGCTGTTTGGTGTGAACTACCTGCTTCACAACGATGATTTCAGCAACACATTTACATTTGAGCTGATGTACAAGACTTTCAACGGTGGCTCAACAAGCGACTTCCCTCTGCAGTTCACATTCGTATGGGGTATGCAGGATATATTCGGTGTTGAGGGACTTCGTTTCAGCGGCTTTGCTGATATCTGGGGCGAGAATACTCCTGTCTGGTACGGCCAGTCCAACACATTGGCTGACAAGGAGGGTAAGTTCATTTTCATCTCAGAGCCACAGCTTTGGTACAACATCGGCAAGACCTTTGGTTGCGATAATCTTCACATTGGTACCGAGATTGAGCTTTCTGCAAACTTCGCTGGCGTATCAGGTTTCAAGTGCCGTCCTTGCCTTGGCGCAAAGTGGGTATTCTAATAGGAGACTATTCATAATATAATAATAGGTATGTCTAATTTATTAGCTAAATGTTTCGGCTTTGATAACTCAAAGCACGAGGTCCGTACTGAGGTTGTGGCTGGTATTACCACATTCCTTACTATGGCATACATCCTGGCTGTAAACCCGTCTATCTTCAGTGCCCTTGACGGAATGCCAAACGGCGCTGTGTTTACGGCTACCGCCCTTGCGGCTTTCATTGCCACAATGGTGATGGCTTTCCACGCAAAGAAGCCATTTGCTCTTGCTCCAGGTATGGGCTTGAATGCATTCTTCGTATTCACCGTATGCTTTGGAATGGGCTACAGCTGGCAGTTCGCTCTTACAGCTGTGCTTATTGAGGGCTTCATCTTTATCATCCTAACCGTAACCAAAGTGCGCCAGTGGATTATTGATGCTATCCCAATGTCTCTGAAGCACGCCATAGGCGCAGGTATCGGTCTGTTCATTGCCTTCATCGGTATGCAGAATGCCGGACTTATTGTAGATAATGAATCTACTCTTGTAGGTCTTGGTGACCTTTGCCACGGCAGCGGTCTGCTTGCAGTGATTGGTTTGGTAATCTCCTGCTCACTTGTTATGTTTCACGTACGCGGTGGTATCCTTCTGGGTATTCTTATTACAACTGTAATCGGTATCTTCATTAAGGATCCTGCAACAGGTGCCGCTATTACATCATTCAATGGTATTGTGGGTACTCCTCCAAGTGTAGCGCCTATTTTCTGCCAGTTCCAGTTTGACAAGGTGTTCTCGCTTGATATGCTGGTTGTTGTGTTCACATTCCTCTTTATTGATATGTTCGACACAATGGGCACAGTGGTAGGTGTGTCACAGAAGGCTGGTTTCGTAGATGAGCAAGGTCACGTTGACGGCATTGACAAGATCTTTATGGCCGATGCCATCGGTACCGTAGCAGGCGCTTGCCTTGGTACCTCAACAACTACTACATACGTAGAGAGCTCCGCTGGTGTAGGCGCTGGTGGCCGTACAGGTCTTACCGCTTTCAGCGCGGCTATCTGCTTCGGTCTGGCATTGTTCTTCTCACCGATATTCCTGGCTATCCCAAGCTCAGCGACTGCTCCGTCACTTATCATCGTAGGTATGATGATGATGCAGCCTGTAACCAAGATTACCTGGACTGACTATCGCGAGTCTATTCCTGCATTCCTTACCGTTCTTCTGATGCCTGTGGCATACAGCATCTCCGACGGTATTCTGATTGGTATGATCGCATATGTAGCTCTTTATGGTATCTCTGGTATCTTTGACCGCAAGTTCTTGAAGAAGATCACTCCGACAATGTGGGTACTGGCAATATTGTTCATAGCCAAGTACATTTTCCTATAGGACTATTTTCCTGGTAGTCCGATAAAAAAGCCGGCGGGACGTAAACACCGCCGGCTTTTTTAGTAACTTTTTCTCACTTGTCGCTCTCAATGCTGAGAATACCGCCTGTGGCGGTATCAAAGATTATTCTGCTGTTGGCCGACTTTGTGAGCAGTGAGGCTGAAAGCGTCTCAATATTGCCAAACTGCGCTATTGCGATATTGTCGTCGAAATAAGTCTGTCTGTTGCTGAAAATCTTTACCGAAGCCCTGCCTGGAACACAATATCTGATGCTGTTGTCTTTTTTTGATCCCTTCTTGTTTGTTGCAACGCCTGCGTCTGGAAGCGTGTTCTGGCTCACTACACTGATATATACCGGCGCTCCGGCCAGATTGAGAGAGTCAACAACACCAAGCTTGTCGGATATGCGGAAAAGCACCTTGTTCTTCTCTGTGGCCAGAGGGGTATATTCAACCATTGTGGTGCGTGATACGGTCTCGCGGGTACCGGTGAACATCTGCATCAGCGCCTGCTCCTGCTTATTCAGATTGTCAATCATATATTTCAGAGACTCTCCGTCGGAAGGGATGTACTCAGCCTGTCCGCGTGTTATCTCATTACGGCTCTCGCGTATGCTGTATATCTCCTGTGCGGTAAGCTCCGCCATTTTCGCAGTGGAACTGGCCATCAGAATCTCCTCGGTCATATAATCGTGCGGATTGACTTTTTGCCGCTGCGCGACTGTTGCTGTCTGTGCCGGCTTATTCCCCGTGGTTTCCATCTTAGTGTTGATGGCGGATATTATGCCATCCTTTGTGAGCTGTACATTGGGTGCCACGCTTTTTTCATTGACCAGTACTGAATATATTTTCCCCGGGTCTGGAATACCTGACGGCATCACCTCGATACTTGTGATGGAGCTGCTCTTCTCCTCAGTATCTGAGATTCCGGTAATTTTCAGATATCGTTCCGCATAGCGGCTGAATTCTCCGGGTGTGTATATCTGCTCTTCCACAGTAATAGCTATTCTCAGCATAGTCCGGGGTAGAAAATATGTAACTCTGCCGGTTGTGACTCCGGGAGAGTAGGGTACTACGTCGGTTTGTGCGTTGAGCATTGATGCGGCTACGGCCATAGTGGCCAGCATTATGAGTCTCTTCATATTAATTCGTAATTTTCGGCTAAGTTAAGTATTTTGGCAGATTCACTTGTCAATTATTCTGCGGTTTTGCAAAAAAGTGCCGTTTTTATAAGGAGTTTTCAATATTGAGTTGTGGTTTGCCTGCATAGATATGCTTTTTTATTAAATTTGCGATAGTAAATCATCAAGTTATGGACAAAGTAATTCAAGTAAAGGACAAGTCTTTCAGGATGAGCCTTCCCGAAAAGGATATTCTGGAGCAGGTAAAAAGAGTTGCAGCTGATATCAACCGCGATTATGCTGGAAAGAATCCGCTGTTCCTCGGTATCTTGAACGGCTCGTTTATGTATGCTGCGGACCTTATGAAGGAAATCACAATACCTTGTCAGATATCATTCGTCAAGCTTGCCTCTTACGAGGGCACAGTCTCTACCGGTAAAATCCGCGAGGTTATAGGATTGTCGGAGTCAATACAAGGGCGCGACATCATTATAATAGAGGATATCGTGGAGACTGGTTACACAATGCAGCGTGCTTTGGAGACACTTGGTACGCGCGGGCCCGCATCTGTCAAGATAAGTGCGTTGTTCTGCAAGCCGGAGAATCTGAAAGTCGATTTAGGCGATGCGATGAAGTATGTGGCAATGGATATTCCAGATGGTTTCATAGTAGGATACGGACTGGACTACGATGGCTATGGCCGCAATCTTCGTGATATATACACTGTAATAGATTAATTTACTTGAATGGATAATATAGTGATTTTCGGAGCTCCAGGCTCCGGAAAAGGAACGTACAGCGCGGAACTGGTCAAATATTTTGGCTATGACCATATTTCAACCGGCGATTTACTCAGAGCAGAGCTTCAGGCCGGTACTGAGCTTGGTCTTGTTGCCAAGAAGTATATGGAGAAGGGGCAGCTTATCCCTGACGATCTTGTCATTGATATCCTGAAAAAGCAGTACGATATTCTTCTTGCTGATGGAAATGGCGTTATTTTTGACGGTTTCCCACGAACAATCGCACAGGCGTCTGCATTGAAGAAAATGCTCAGTGAGCGAGGTGAGCGTATGACAGTGGCTCTCAATCTTATTGTTGAGGAGGATGAGCTGATGCGCAGATTGCTCCGACGTGCTCAGACGGAAGGCCGTGCCGATGACAACGAGGTTACCATAAAAAAACGATTCAAAGTATATCACACTCAGACTCAGCCTTTGATAGAGTGGTTCCGTAAGGAGGGAGTGCTTGAGGAATTTACGTTCGCGGGCTCCGCGGAAAAGATGGTGAGTGATATTGTTGAGAAATTGAAATCTCTCTGATTCTATTTATGGCAGAGACTAACTTTGTAGATTACGTAAAGATTTTCTGTCGTTCAGGCAAGGGCGGACGTGGCTCTGCGCACCTTCGTCACGATAAGTATATTCCCAACGGTGGTCCGGATGGTGGTGACGGCGGTCACGGCGGCAGCGTCATCCTAAGGGGGAACCGCAATTACTGGACACTGCTGCATCTGCGTTACCAGCGTCACGCATTTGCGGAGAAAGGCGAGAACGGCGGCAGCAATAAGTGTTTTGGCAAAGACGGCTCCGACATTACCATTGAGGTCCCTTGCGGAACAGTGGCATATAATGCCGAGACAGGTGAATACCTGTTCGACATAACATCCGACGGACAGGAGGTGGTGCTGTTGAAGGGTGGCCGTGGCGGTTTAGGCAACTGGCATTTCCGTACCCCGACACGTCAGGCTCCGCGATTCGCACAACCCGGCGAGCCGGCTCAGGAGATGATGGTTGTACTTGAGCTGAAACTGTTGGCCGATGTTGGTCTGGTGGGATTTCCAAATGCAGGTAAATCTACTTTGCTGTCGGCCATATCCGCTGCCAGGCCTAAAATAGCCAATTATCCGTTCACAACGCTTGAGCCGAATCTCGGCATAGTGTCTTACCGTGACGGCAAGTCATTTGTCATGGCCGACATTCCCGGAATAATAGAGGGGGCAAGCGAGGGCAGGGGCCTCGGTCTGCGTTTCCTTCGCCACATAGAGCGCAACTCCCTGCTTCTGTTCATGGTTCCTGCCGAGTCGGACGACATAAGGAAGGAGTATGAGATTCTGCTGGGAGAAGTGGTGAAGTTCAATCCTGACATGCAGGAGAAACGTCGTGTTCTTGCCATTACCAAATGCGACCTGATAGATGAGGAACTTCAGCAGATGCTTGCAGAGAAATTGCCTGAGGATATCCCTCACGTGTTCATCTCAGGAGTCAGCGGACTGGGCCTGCAGCAGTTGAAGGACATTCTCTGGACTGAGCTCAACAATGAGAGCAACCGCATTCAGGCCGATTATCTGTCAGAGAAAATAGTTCATCATTCCAAGAACCTGGAGGAACTCAATTCTGAAATAATGGCTCTTGGAGAGGATGACTTTGATTATGAGTATGAAGATGTGGAAGATGGTGCTGAAGATGATGACGAGGGAGGGACTATGATTATTGATTGGGAGGATAATTGATTTTTTATATAGAACGGCTTGCCATATTCGTTTTTTTTCATTCTCTTTGCAGATGTATGGAAAATTTATCGTTCCGGATTAAACTTTTGGCAGCCGGAATAGTCAAAATGAAAAAGACAACTTTAACAACAACTTTAAATAATTAAGAAAATGAAGAAAATGTTTTTCGCAGCTGCACTTGCTATCGCAGCTATCTCTCTGAATGTGAATGCTCAGGCTCCGGCAAACGCTCCTTACGGCGTTAAGTCAGGTGTTATCGTTACCAGCATGGATATGATGGGCAACGAGATGGTCACCGAGACCTATTTTGACAACTACGGACTTCTGACCGCTACAGTTTCAGAGGGCGGCTTCATGGGTGGCGAGGGCAAGACCCGCCAGATTACCGTTGACGGCGTTCAGTATCGCGTAAACGACGCTGAGAAGACCGCAACCAAGATGCCGGACTTCGGCGGTGGCATGGGCTTCGGCGGTGGCCGTCCTCAGATTAACTGGAACAACCTTACCGATCAGGTAAAGAAGGACAACGGCATTAAGGAGCTTGGCAAGGAGACAATCGCCGGCAAGGAGTGCACCAAGTATTCAATGACTATGGATATGATGGGTCAGAGCATGGAGCAGACCGTATGGATTTACAAAGGCATCCAGCTTCAGAACTCAATGTCAACCGAAATGGGTGACTTTGGCCAGAAGTGCAAGAGCTTTGAGGAGAAGAGCGTAGAGGCTTCAATGTTCCAGCTCCCGAAGGAGTACAAGGTAGAGGAGTTCCAGATGCCTGATATGGGCGGTTTCGGTGGCTTCTAATTGGAAGTGAACTCATAAATTGAACAACGGGGCAATCCGGAAAAGGATTGTCCCGTTTTTTTTTCGTCTTTGCTTGATTGTGATTTGTAGTTTTTGTATTTTTGCGAGAGTATGAACTGAAAACCAATATTAACAATTCATTTAAATCATTATGAAAAAGTATTTTGCAGAGTGCATCGGAACAATGGTTCTGACACTGTTAGGCTGCGGTACCGCAGTATTCGTAGGTTGTGGTGAGCCCGCAGGTGTGTTTGCGACTGCCGCCGCATTCGGTCTGTCAGTAATTGCAATGGCTTATACCATTGGCGGTATCTCAGGTTGCCATATCAACCCGGCTATCACATTAGGCGTTGCCCTGAGCAAGAGAATGAGCTGGAAGGATGCCTGTGGCTATTGGGTAGGACAGTTCATCGGTGGTATCATCGGTGCTGCTATTCTTTTCGCAATCGTTTCTGTTACAGGTGCTCCAGGCGCAATGGGTAATCCTGCAGGTCTTGGCACAAACGGTGTTGCCAATGCCGGTGGCGTAGGCGGTGCCATGCTTGTTGAGATTGTCGCTACATTCCTGTTCGTACTGGTTGTTCTCGGTACTACCGACGATAAGAAGGGTGCCGGCAACCTCGCTGGCCTGGCAATAGGTCTCAGCCTTATCCTGATTCACTTGGTTTGCATCAACCTTACCGGTACCTCAGTAAACCCGGCCCGTTCATTTGGTCCGGCTCTCTTCGTTGGCGGCGATGCCCTCAAGGATGTATGGGTATTCATTGCGGCTCCTATGATTGGCGCAATCCTTTCAGCAATTGTCTGGAAGTGCATCGCTTGCGACTGCAACAAGAAGTAATTCGTATATAGGCTTTTTTGGGGCCAGCCTCTCGTTTTTGAGAGGCTGGCTCTCTTTTTATCAATGCTTTGTGTTATTTTTGCGCTATAATAAAAAACAAACGCAAATGAAAAAGTTCTATTTGATGGCAGCCGCTGCTTTGATATGCGCATGCGGCAAGCAGACGTGTGTAATAAGCGGTAATGTCAGCGAGATGGGTGATATGGCATACCTTCTCGATGCCAGGCGTAACGCTATTGATTCAGCCGCCGTTACAGAAGGCAGCTTCACTCTCTCACGCGAATATACAGAGCCTATGCGCTGTTATCTGTCGGACAACAGCGATATCAGCGAGGCAAACCTGGCTACGATGGTTTTCATAGAGCCTGGAAAGATTACGGTTCAGTCTGGCGACAATGGCCTGTACGCATACGGAACACCATCAAATGACGCATATCTTGCATACAACAAGGCCGGACTTGAATTAAACAAGGAGTACGATGCCGAGGGTACATCGCCAGAGCGTCTTGCCGAGCTGGAAAAAGAGTACGATAATCTGTTGGTCAATGCCGTAAAGGATAACTTTGACAACATCTTCGGCCTTTATGAATTCACAAGCCTCTCATACGATCTGGATGGCAAGGAGTCAGTTGAGTATCTTGCTAACTTCACCGAGGAGATGCAGGCCACAGAGACCTGGAAGTCTATGATGGAGTCCGCCCAGAAGAAGCTGCTTGTTGATGTAGGCCAGCAGTATATTGACTTTACTCAGAAGACTCCCGATGGAGAGGATGTCTCATTGAAGTCCGTAGTAGAGAAAGAGGGCAACAAGTATGTGCTTCTTGACTTCTGGGCAAGCTGGTGCGGTCCGTGTATGGGCGAGGTTCCTTATCTTCTTAAGGACTATGCCGGGTATCATGACAAGGGCTTTGAGATTTTCGGCTCATCTCTTGACCGTACAGCCGAAAAGTGGACAGCAGCCATTCAGGACAAGGGTATGAACTGGGTACACGTAAGTGACCTTAAGTATTGGGACAATGCCGCAGCTGATATGTATGCTGTCCGCTCCATACCTGCAAACTTCCTGATAGACTGCTCAACCGGCAAGATAGTAGCACGCAACCTCCGTGGCGAGGCCCTTGGTCAGAAGCTTGCGGAACTGCTTGACTGATTTGTTGAAACTTTAAGATGCGTAATATGAGGAGACTGCTTGGCGCTGTGCTGCTGATGACTATGTCAATGGCAGTTGCAGCATCGGAATGGGAGTTCGATTATGATTCGGAATTCGTAGCGGATCACTTGAAATATGCTCCGTATGTGGATTCTGAACACAGCTATGTGGAGTGCGTTGGATTTGAGGATGATTATTCGGTATCCTCGCTCATCATACCTCAGGTCGTAAACCATAATGGACAGACCTTCCATGTGGTCAGCATTGGCGAGGGAGCGTTCTACAATTCGCAACTTGAGTCGGTGACAGTACCTGAAAGTGTGACATACATATGCAGCGTGGCATTTGCCGCCGCAACGATGAGGAATGCTACAATCCGCTCATCGCAGCTTACCATTGAGATGGCTGCTTTTGTTGAGACGCTTTCAGAACTGCATCTTTCCGCCATGGTCCCGCCAGTGATTGACAGGCTCTTCATAATAGATCTGCAGACGTACCAACCTGCAGAGAATGTAAGTATATACGTTCCTCAAGGTTCACTGAACGACTATCTGGCAGCGGATTACTGGAGCGGATACACATTGCTTGAAGAGGGCGGAACTCAACCTGAGAAGGTAATGCTGGACATTCAGTCCGGGAAGGGTGGAATGCTTGGCCGGCTCATCAGAGAGCAGACCCCGGACTGGCGTTCTGCCGTAAGCCTAACCGTAAGCGGTGCCATGAATGCCGATGACATACGTTTCGTACGCGATTCTCTGCCCAGGCTGAAGTCTCTTGATATGACCTTTGCCATGGTAAGGGAACTGCCCAAGTCGGCATTCTCCAATGCGAGATTCAAGTCCGTCAAGTTGCCTCTCACGCTGGAGTCCATAGGGTATGAGGCTTTCGGCAACTGTGCGTCATTGGATACGGTAATAGTCAATGAAGGTGTAAGTACTATTGAGGAAAGCGCTTTCTTCCTGTGCAACAGTCTTAAGTTTGTCCGCTTGCCTTCCACTCTGCAGAGCATTGGCGGTGGCGCGATATTCGTGTACAATATGAACGGCGGCGGTGATATAACAGTTGAATGTGATGCCTTTTTCCCGCCATCTGCCAGCTCCGCTCCCTTTACCTCGTTGGGAAGTAACATAATTGTGAAGGTACCGGCCATATCCGAAGAGTATTACCGCGAGGCATCAGCCTGGAAATTTCAGAATATCGAGGCGGCCGACATCATGCCGCAGTGCATCGTGCTTCAGGAGCCGCGCACTCTCTCCACTGACAACCTGCCGCAGGGCTATTCGCCAGTACTCCTGTTTGACGCCGGGAACTATTCATACGGTCCGTACGGCTCGCTTACACTCGATGGCAGCACTTCATTCAAAGCTTCAGCTCTCCATCTGTACTCGAACCTGTACTATGACCGCAACTACAGCGATGTGGCAGCATCCACGCTTATACTGAACACCGCTCTCTCTGCAGATGAGGTTATTCACGACATAACCCTGCTTGCCGGTCAATGGTACTTCATCTCCTTCCCGTTTGATGTGAGGCTGTCTGATGTAAGGACCGGCTCAGATGTGAGAAACTGGGTGGTACGTTCCTATTCGTCGGTCAACAGGGCGAACGGGATATCTAACCAGTGGACTGATGTTCAGCCAGGTACCACCCTGAAGGCAAATCAGGGATACATCTGGTTCCTCGCCACCGACGACAGTGATAACGACTATGGATATGGCAACATAACTCATTTCAGCGTAACCTCATCCAATACGTTGGAATCTGCCATATTCTGTACGGACGATGTTTCGGTTCCACTCAGCACTTATGCCGCCACATACGCTCACAACTGCAACTGGAACCTGGTTGGCAATCCGTACCAGACCTATTTTGACATAAGTTTCCTTGATCAGAAAATGCCGGTCATCATCTGGGACCAGAATTGGGATACCTACAAGACTTACTCCCCTGTTGATGACGATTTCATACTCCGGCCCAACCAGCCCATGTTCCTGCAGAAACCTGATGGAGTGGAGACTCTTACCTTCAAATCGGCAGGCAGGCAGATATCAGACGAGAAACGCTCCAATATCGATGAGGACGAAGATAGCGGCTCCGATGGCGGTGATAACTGGAATGACATCGTCGCGGGCAGCGCCCCCTCACGTGGGCAGGCTCGCATGATATACAATTTCTCAATCTCCTCAGGAGACTATATGGACGGCACCAGAGTTGTTCTGAACGATGCCGCATCGCTTCAGTATGACAAGCGCGGCGATGCCGTCAAATTCTTCAGTTCCAACTATGCCGTACCTCAGCTATACACTCTTGTTGATGGAATTCCCTGCTCTTTGAACGAGCGCGCTGTGGCAGACGGCCACGTAACGATGGGAGTCAGGGCTTCGGGCACCGGACCATGCATAATCTCTATGGAAAGAGGTTCCGGCAGTGTCTTTCTGAAGGATAATGTAACTGGCGCCGTAGTGAATCTGCAGGAAGAGAGCTACACCTTCACTCCTGCCGCCGGACAGAATGACTGCCGGTTCCTTCTGAGCTTCGGAGAGATTACTAGGGCCGAAGCCGTCCGGACAGAGGAAGACGGCAGATTATACGACATTTCAGGCCGGAATGTGGAGAGACCGTCAGCAAACGGCATCTACATACAAGGCGGAAAGAAGTTTTTTGACAAATGAAGGAGTACACAGCTATGAAACGATATACACTATTGCTTGCAGTCTCACTTGTGGCATGCATAGCCATGGCACAGACAGGTTATGGCACAGACGGTGATTTCAATCCTGAGAGTCCCGGCATTCCCAGTCCCAACGGCTTCTATCCCGAGGAGGGACTGCTGATTCTGGACGGTCTCCGGTATGGAGATTTGGAGGAGGCCGTCACCAATATCTTCAATGACTACGATGATGCCGCCTATAGCGAGGCTGACGGGGAACTGGTGCGCAAGGTTATGGTATGCGGCGACTTGCGGCAGCGTGAGCCGGAATATGCTCCCGATTTCTATGCGATGGGATATCTTTTCCCGAATCTTAGGGAGCTGGACCTCTCACGTACATACGGCTGCGGTAAGTTGTGGACACTTGACAATCTCGGGTCAATGGAGATTCTCCATCTGCCTGACTGCTTGGAGGAGATCGGCAGTTTGTATAGTGCTTACTATCTGACAGATGTGTACTGCTATGCGGAGCTGCCGCCGCTGTGTACCGGTTATGTGGAGTATCGCCAGCCACTGTTTATGGACGCATCGTCAGTGACTGTACATGTTCCGGAATCGTCTCTGGAGCTATACAGGTCTGCCGACTGCTGGAAGGATGCCAACATTGTGGCAATGGAGAGCGGTGTGGGCAAGATCAACGTGAAGATGCCTGATGGAATAGAACTTGGCCGGTACAGGAATATGAGCCTGACTCTTACTGACGAGAAGACAGGACTGACTACCCGCTACGTTACGTCAGACCGTAATTATTACGTGTTCCCCGGAATACGTGACATCTGCGAGACCACATGGCGGGTCACTCTCTCAAACCGCTTCGGCTCCGTGATTGCCGTGACTTCCGGCATAAAACCGGAAGGTGATGTCACCGATGTCACTATGTCTGACCTCAGACCGGTAGTGTCGTTGGGTGTTACCGTATATGATTCGGACAAAAAGGATGTTACGGCGCAGACTGAAATCGCCTGGTACGATATGAGCGGAACAAGGCTTACTGGTGGTGATGCTCTCGGAGGTCTCGTTACCGGTGACAGGGCACAGGCGGAAATAAAGCTTCCGGCAGCTCTGGCACGCATTTACTCCAAGCCCTCAATACAGACAATGACTGCTATGGAGCGCGATGGAGAATTCTCTGTCATGCTGGAGCCGATGCAGAGGCATACTCTGACCGGCACAGTGCGCGATGCGGAAACGCATCATACCCTGCCGGGAATCAGCGTGACCGCAATCCAGACTTTCGGAGCGGGCAACACTGCCTCTTTTACAGCCGTGACCGATGCTGACGGCAGTTTCAGCATTGACGTTCTTGAAGGTGACCTGACACTTTCCTTCGAATCGGAGGAGTATATCCGTCGCGAAGTGAGGAACGCATCGCCGTCCGATGCGGTTACCAGTATCGGAGATGTGAATATTAGACGTACAGGTCTGACAATTCCTGTCAGTATATACATATACGATACGCGTGAAAACCGTTACGGTCCCATGGATAGAGAGTTCTTCAAGGATTATGATGACCTGCATCTCTCAATCAGTGACTACACTACAGGACGTCCTGTGAATGATTTCTATCTCAGATACAACCAGATTGTAATTCAGGAGGAGCTCGATAAAGACTGTCATCTGCGCATCTCGCCGTCTTCTGTGAGCGGTTCTTTCGTAGGAGATGATATCGTGGTCTCCGTCTTTAACGGAAAGGTCAGCGATACTCAGATTATCCTGCTGAATGAGCTCGGCGGCTTTGAATCTACATTCAAGAGCACAAAGAACAGCAGTGTGGCGGCTGTGCTTTATGACAGCGAGGGCAGGTTTGTGAACCGCTACAGGCACACTTCCGCCACATTGACCGTAAAGGGACTGCCGGCGGGCGACTATGTACTTGTCACAATGCTCAATGACCCTCAGCTCTCGTCACTGCCTACATTGGAGTCATTTGACGAGATGAGGCTGACTGCCGGTAAGGATTATCTGAAAAACCAGATACAGATAGCCAACAGCAGGATTACGGTCGTAAACAACGATGTGGTGCCTGTACCCGATGTGGAGTCTGTCAAGATTCTGCACTCTGCATCTACATTCTCATTCTCCGACCCGAATGTTACAGAGGGCGGTTATCTGACACTCAGGAGCCGTATCAGACTGAAGCCTGCTTTTGCCTCCTCTTGGAAGTACAGCGATTTCAGGCTTGTAATAGACCTTCCAGAGAACTGCTCGTACCTTGATAACTCGTTGATGGTTGACGGACTGGCAGAAGGTAATTTTGATGTAAGCTACGATGATGGTCAGATTACCGTAGATGGTATAAGCGGGCTACTTGAGTCCGGCGATTTTGCGGATGTGCGTCTCTGTCTTGTAGCCGAGAGGAACGGCTCCGGACATGTATCCGGCAAACTTCTGTATCAGTATGAAGGTGAGGAGTATTCCACACCAGTCGGCACGACAACCTATCAGGCCTCTGCGCTTGATTTCAGCATATCGGAATTCAGCCACGACGGTCACTTGCTGGCTGCCGGTACCTGTGTGCCCGGCTCTACTGTCACTGTGGCTGACAACGGAAGGATAGTCGCCCGCAAGACCGTTTCCGGTGATACCTGGTCAGTTGACGAGGTTATGGCCGATGTCTCCAATCTCAGCATTCATCCAATTACTGTCACATGCCAGACGAAGGAGGGCAATGTCTATACATCGCCTGCCACCACCGTACTTGTGGATAAGGACCTGAATCATGCCTCAAAGGTGACAATGTACTATCCGAATGATTTCAGCAAGACTACCGAGGTCTGCACATTCGATTTCCTTGTGCCGGATTCAAAGGCCGAGACGTATGATTTCTATCCAGAGTCGCGCGACTTCACATTCGTTATTGATTTTCTGAGGAATGATACCACGGAAATCGGCGATGTGGTGCTGCTCATAGAAAAGGAGAGCGGAGCTACTGACATGCGCAATGCCGTGTACGATTCTTCCAGGAATGCTTGGGTAACATCATATACTTTGGACGAGGATGATGAATATGACGCGCCTGTCGATGTCAAGGTGTCATTTACCCGAAAGAAGAATATGGTTACTGCAGACCGCCGCAAGATGGACGAGGCGGTTGAGGATATGGATAGTTTCATTGCGGAGGCAAACAGCCTGATAAGCATACTGAACGGATACAGCGATGAGAATATCGACGAAAAGGTCAAGGCCTACGAGGAAGCTGTGGGCTACACGCTTTTCGGAGAGACTACACCCGAGGACCGTATGTGGGAAGAGTGGTTCAACTCACTGTCAAAAGAGGAGAAGGATGCCGAGATAGAGCGTCTCATGGCCGAGACCGACCAACTTGTCTCCTCTGTTCAGGAACGTACCGACAACATCCTGGCCGGCATCTCCACACAGCGCGACAACTCCTTCGTACTTGACAACGGCACCCGTATGCTCATTACCGACTGCTCAGGATACAGCGAGAGCTCCTTGCTTGACGCCGGATTCACAGAGCAGATGGTTGACGACGGCTCAAAGGTGTATATTCTTGAGGACAACAGGCATTCCGTGGTGGTTGACTTCAAGAAAAATACCGTTCTGGAACTGGTTTATCCCCCAACTGCCAATATGGGTGGCGCGAGCGTTCTGGAAATCTGCAATCAGGGCATAGATATCGTCACAAATCTGATTGACGGAGTAGGAGGCGCGTTGAATGATATTCTGGGCAATATCCAGGTGCAGACTGACGCACTGCTGCTTCAGCAGTTTACCTTGGTTACCAATGTAGCCAAGTACGAGTGCATACTGAGATGCGCTGATGTCAGCGCTTTACAGAAGATAGCCATCCGTGCCAGACTTGCCATAACCAAGGCTGCCGTAATCACTACCGACATCTCGTTGAAGGTTGCCGGAAAACTGCCGGGTGTGGTCAAGAAGATTATCCCTATAATGTCGTACGTGAGTATTGGCGCTGAGTTCATAGCCAAGTTCAAGGCTATCGCCGCGCTTTACATGGCCATTCCGGTTCCGTGCCCGAATGATCAGGCTGCGGCCAATGCCATAAGTGATATGCTTATGACCGGCGCGCAACTGCAGATTGCCTTCTCGTCCGGCAAACTGGCGCTTCAGATCTCATCCGATGTGGCTACAGCCAGCTCTGTTGTAGCAGCTCTGCCTACAGGCGGAACCGCTCTTCTTGTAGCTGCCGCCACATACATTGCCAAGAACGCTGCCATATTCGCTGCAGACTGGGCATTCAGCAAGAGTCAGGATGCACGTATATCGCAGGCCAGGGATATGCTCTCACGTCTGCAATGCGATGAGGAGGATGAACCCGAGCCCGAACCTCTTCATCTGAACGGTTATGTTCCACATATATAATCGGCAAAACGAAATGTGCAATCGTTTGAAAACGAAATGTGCAAAAAATTCTTCTTTTATTTTTTTTCAATGAAGTCAAAGGAGGAGTACTCCTCGACCTGCGGCACACGTCTCACCACGCCGCTTTGAATACCGATTAAACACCGTTCGAGTGTACGCAGCATTGCAGGAATAATATGCTGCTGGTAGAAGTCCCTCGGTCGTAGGGCATAATCAATCTTCACAATCTCCTGCTCACATATATCGCCCGTATCAAGCCCTTTGTCAGCCCAGAACCACGTTGCCGCTGTTATGGGCTCGCTACGCCTGTAAGCCCACTTGATAGAGGCCGCGCCACGACCATACGGCAATGGCGAGGGGTGGAATATCAAGGTCCCAAGTGTCGGCTCCATCAGCTTCTCCTCCGGAACCTTCTCGGTAAGGAGCGGGGCAACCGCTATGTCGCAAGGATCATCCGTGCCACATATACAGTGCCCGAGCCCCAATATGGTATTTCTTGCGGCCATAAAGGCCGGTGTTTCGCTATTTCCCAGCAGCCTGACTCTCATATTCGCCGATGTATTTGAAGGCCTGTACGGCCCTGAAATGGCCGCCGTAGCCGGTTGAACATCTGTCCTTGATACCCTGCCTCTGGTGAGATCTCCGGATTGAAGCTGCGCTCCTCGCCTTGTTCGATCCATATAGACTCCCTCCTGTCTGGATCCACTTCTTTGAGTGGCGCAGCGCACCGGATGCCGAGTTGACGGGCTGCCCTCCGTTGAGGTCGTCCTTGACCTTGCGCTTGGGCTTGAGGGATGTGATGACTTTCTCCGCTGATGCGCGGTTAGAGTTAAGCAGCTGACGGTAGTCCTCCTTCTCTCCCTCTTCAATCTTTCCACATTCAACTGCTGCCGAAAGGATCTTCTCAATGTCCTCCTGCTCCATTTCGGAGAGGCGCTGCTTGAGATTGGAATTCTCGCCCTCGAGTTTCTCGATCTGCGCGTTCAGCTCGTCGATAACACGAAGGACATCATCCTCGTTCACGACATTGGTGAATCGAGGCTTCTCTTTGATTTTTGTGATTTCCATATTGTTAACAATTTGTGAGCGTATGACCGCTCGGTTCGTGAATACTTTCTTGTATATGTCGCTCGGCCCATCAGTTCCCTGAAGGTCCGGAACGGCAATGTCGTAGATTCCGTCGGCAAGGCCGAGCCTTACGGCCTCCTCGGCGGTAAACCAGTGGTCGGTACCGTCAAAGTAACGGGTCTTGATCTCATCCGGGCTGCACTTCATCCGCTCACCGATGATGACGGCCAAAGTGTCCTCCAGAGCCTTGATCTCATCGACAGTGGCCAGAAGGTCGTTTTTGTCGCCATACACGCCCGCGCTCACGCTATGTATCATAAGTCGGGCGTACTTGCTCATGTAGTGCTTGCGGCCACACATGGCAATGATACCGGCAATGCTTGCGCTGATGCCGTCAGTGTAAATCGTCACCTCCCTTGCACAGGAGCGCAGGGCATTGAAGATGGCGATACCGGCATAAACCTCACCGCCCTCGGAGTTGATGTGGACGCGAATCTTGTCACAGCTTTGACTCAAGGCCAGTATCTCACTGACAACTGCTTTCCCAAGTACCACGTCTTCACCGGCCCCGGCATTGTTCACTATCTCACCATACAATAGCAGGTCGGCCTCGCGACCATTGATTACTGAGTTTTCTGTTGACATCATCTCCAAATTTTTGCCGCAAGTCTAACCCATTTTGGCTTAATACACAATTAATTATCCAACCGTTAGACATAGTTACCCAACCGCTGTAAACTTGTTTGGAACATTGGCCGCAAACCAGCACTTTTGCGTACGCAAAAGGCACTTAATTATGGCTACACAGTTAACAAGCAAACAGAAAAAAGAGTGGGCGAAGGTCCTTTATCTGAAGGAAAACCTCACCCAGCAGGAGATAGCCGACAAGGTCGGTTCCTCCCGCGTGTCGGTGTCAAAGTGGATCAAGGAGGGAAAGTGGGAGGAAATGAAAGTCGGCCTCACGCTTACCAAAGATGAACAGATCCAGAACATATACCGGCAGATCGCCAGCATCAACGATGCGATATCAGGCCGTCCGGAGGGCCAGCGTTACGCATCCCCGGCGGAGGCCGACACGATAGGCAAGCTTTCATCCGCAGTCAAGAAGCTGGAGGGTGATATCGGCATTGCCGACTTCGTTTCCGTCGGAATCAAGTTCATAGAGTGGATCAGGAAGGTTGACCTTCAGAAGGCCAAGGACGTGACGGCCCTCTGGGATGCCTTCATTAAGGAGCAGATGTAATGGCAGAGAGCAAGCAGACCGCAAAACAGGCCCTGCAGGAATGGGCCTCGTATGTGGACAACATACGCCGTGAAACTCCTGTCGAGACGGGGCTTTCACATTCAGACATAGAAAAGAAAAAGAGGTATCTCGAGGACCACGTCTTCGAGTGGATATCATATTTCTTCCCGAACTATGCCAAGTACCCTTTCGCCGCTTTCCACCGCCGGGCCATCACGAGGCTTATCAGCAATCCGGAATGGTACGAAGTCCTGTCATGGAGTCGTGAGCTTGCAAAGAGTACCGTCGTAATGTTCGTGGTCCTGTACCTGGTACTCACCGGCAAAAAGAAAAACGTCATGCTGGCATCGGCCACGCAGGATGCGGCCCGCCGACTGCTTGCGCCATACAAGGCCAACCTCGAGGGGAACCAGAGGCTCATAGCCTTCTACGGAGAGCAGCAGAGCATCGGCAACTGGACGGATCTGGAGTTCATCACCAAGGGAGGAGCGGCGTTCCGCGCCATCGGTGCCGGTAACGCTCCCCGTGGATCCAGAAACGAGGCCGTCCGTCCTGATGTCCTGCTGGTGGACGACTTCGATACGGATGAGGAGTGCCGCAACCCCGACATAATCCAGAAAAAGTGGGAATGGTACGAGCAGGCCTTTTATGCAACGCGCTCCATCAGCGAACCGACACTCATCGTATGGTGCGGAAACATCATTGCCAAGGACTGCTGTGTGGTAAGGGCCGCCGGTTATGCCGACAGCCACGACATCGTGAACATCCGCGACAAGGACGGACGCAGCACATGGCCGGAGAAGAACACGGAGGAGCATATCAATGAAACCCTGTCGAAGATATCCACCGTCAGTGCCCAGAAGGAGTATTTCAACAACCCGATATCCGAAGGTGAGGTATTCAAGGAAATTAACTTCGGCAAGGTTCCAGCACTGTCAAAGTTCCGCTTCCTGATCAACTACGGCGACCCGGCTCCGGGTGAGAACAGGAGCAAGGGGGCTTCCACAAAGTCCTGCATCCTGATGGGTCTTCTGGGCGACAAGCTGTATATTATCAAGGCCAAACTTGATCACGGCTTAAACGCTGATTTCATACAGTGGTACATCGACCACGAGCTGTATGTCAACGGCAAGACTCCTGTTTACCATTATATGGAAAACAACAAACTGCAGGATCCTTTCTTCCAACAGGTGTTCAAGCCTCTCGTGGCGAAGGCCCGCAGGAAGCAGGGCATATCCCTTACAATCTCTCCGGATGAGCAGCCGAAGACCGACAAGGCGACACGTATCGAGGCCAACCTTGAGCCTCTGAACCGTGAAGGCCGTCTTGTATTCAACGAGGCGGAAAAGGACGACCCGCACATGAAAAGGCTGGTGGATCAGTTCTCGCTGTTCACAATGCGCCTGAAATTCCCCGCCGATGGTCCGGACTGTGTGGAGGGTGGTTATCGTATCATAAAGAACAAGACCGTCGCGCTGCAGCCGACAATCGCGCTGCACGGACGTCGCAACAAAAATAAATTATGAGTGCATTCATCAATCTTACAGACTACGACGCATCCATTCACGCCGAGATACTCGATGCGGTGACACGCAGCGACTCGAGCATAGTGGAGATTTGCGAGGACAGGGCCATTGAACAGATGAAGGGCTACCTTCAGGCCCGGTATGACTGCGATGCAATCTTTTCCGCAACCGGAACGGAGCGCAACCAGCTGGTGCTTATGATGGCGATAGACATATCGCTGTACCACATACTCTGTGCACACAACCCACAGAAGCTTTCGCCTATGCGGCAGGATAGATACGACAGGGCTCTTGAGTGGCTCAAGAAGGTCAGCGAGAACAAACTGACGATAGCCGGAGCCCCACAGCTGCAGGAGTCCGAACAGGTCCCGACAGGCCTTTTCGGATCCAACCCGAAACGAACTCAACACATTTAAGCCATGGGAATAAGAGATTTTTTCAATTACAGAAGAAAGAAGGACTCCGCAGTACCGGCGGCCACTCCTCCGGAACAAAAAATTACTGCAGGCGGTCAGATCACCGCTCCGCAGAGCACACTTATACTGACACCGCCGCAGCGGTTCGGCCTCGACCTGTCAATGTACAAGTCCGCCATACGCGCTGCTGAAAATATGGACTACACGCAGCGCACGCGCCTGTACGATATGTATCAGGACGTGATGCTGGACACCCACATGATAAGTGTCGTTGAGAAGCGCAAGAATGCCGTCCTCGGCTCACCGATAGAGTTCTGGAGAGACGGTGTGCCGGATGAAGCAATCAACACGAACATCAAATCCCCTTGGTTCAGTGAACTTGTAAGCGATATTCTCGACGCACAGTTCTGGGGGTTTACCCTTGCACAGTTCTCGACCGGCAGGGACGGCTTCATTGAATATTTCAATGTGCCGCGCAAACACGTGGATCCACAGCTGAAAATCATCAAAAGGCACCAGAGCGACATCAGCGGTGTTCCGTTCAGCGAGTACCCCGGACTTCTGTTCGTCAGAGGCAAGCGTCCTCTTGGTATCTTCGCCGCCTGTTTGCCTTGGGTGATACGCAAGAACGGCACGGTCGGTGACTGGTGCCAGTTCAGCGAACTGTTCGGTATGCCAATCCGCGACTACGCCTATGACGCAAGCGATGAGGTTGCCAGAGCTCGTACGCTGGCCGATGCAATGACTCAGGGAAGCGCATCGGTTTACATCCATCCGGATGGGACAAAGCTTTCGTTCATTGAGGCGGGAAACAAGACCGGCAGCGGCGACGTGTACGACGGCCTGGTCAAAGTCTGCAACGCGGAACTGTCAAAGGCTATACTCGGAAACACGCTCACAACCGAAGCGTCAGAGACCGGCACACAGGCCCTCGGAACCGTCCACAAAAAAGAGGAGGAAGGGTTCACAAAGGCTGACAAGACCTTTGTTCTCAACGTCCTCAATTACGATATGACGGACATCTTCACTATGCTCGGAATCAACACCGACGGCGGGGAATTCGTATTTGCGGACACCGCCCAGGTACCGGCCACGGAGAAAGCAAGCCTTTTCAAGACCGCCCGAAACGATCTGAACCTCCCAATCGATGACGATTACATTTATCAGGAGCTCGGCATCGAGAAGCCGAAGGACTACGAGCGTCTGAAAGAGGAGGAGAGGCAGCGCAGGGAGGAGGCAGCCGAAAGGATGAGGCAGGTGCAGGAGGAGCGGGGAAAGGAGGCTCCAGAGAACAGAGCCCGTTTTTTCGCCAAGGCCCCAGACTACGGGGCTTTAAACTGGTAGTCGACACCCTGTATGGTGAAGACACGCCGAGAAACAAGGCGGATCTGCCGTTCGACTTGAGCGGTGCGATGGTATCAGCCCTTCAGTCGCTGTATAAACGGCACACACGGCCTTCCGACCTTGTGCCGGTGGAATTATTCAACGGCATCGTTAAGACGCTGAATTCGGCCCTTTCTGACGATTTTACGGCGGAATACCCGGACCTGTGCGAAATGATACGTGAGAACAACGAGGTGTTCGCCGCGTTCAAGGTTCACGATCAGTGTAAACGTATGGCCAAGCTGCTGCTTGATGAGGAAGGCAACCTCAAGAGCTTTGAGCAGTGGAGCAAGGAGGCGGAGCCGATTTCCAACCATCACAACAAGGTATGGCTCCGGACCGAGTACGACACGGCCATCAAGAGAGCGGAACAGGCCCGGCAGTGGAAACAGTTTGAGAGCGAGAGGGACGTGCTTCCAAATCTCCGGTGGGTTCCGTCCACGGCGGCGACACCCGGTGCCGATCACATGATTTTCTGGGACACCGTCCGGCCAGTGGACGACCCGTTCTGGAGTCAGCACAAGCCCGGTGACCGCTGGGGCTGCCAATGCTCTCTCGAGGCAACGGATGATCCGGAAACGGATATCCCTGCAGGAAGTGAAATGGATGAACCGGCCCCCGGTCTTGACAACAACCCGGCGAAGGACGGCAAGCTGTTCAGCGACTCCCATCCGTATTTCCCTTCATCCTGCAGCACCTGCCCGTTCAACAGCGGTAAGATACCGGCTGTCCCCACCAACAAGGCACGTGACTGTGCGAACTGTGCGTCCTTTAGGCGTTGCATTGATGCCATAGGAGGCAATTTTGCCGATACCGAAGAAGTATATCAGCGTCTATTAAATGACCCGAATTACACGGAGGTCGCTTTTGACCCTGAAACCGGTGCTCTTAAGGCCATACACAAGGGCCACAACAAGGACAGTCACGGATGGGCCTATGAGGAGCAGGCACTTAATGCCGGTTTTTCACGCGGTGACTGTCTCATACTTGAGAGTGAAATGGGAGGACAGAATAGACAGCGTTTCGTGGAGGGAACATGGAATGGTCTGAACTTCGAGGTTGCAGGTTGCGAAACGGCAACTGCAAACAATATAAGAAACGGCCTGAAGCATTGTGCGTCAAAACGAATTACAGACATCGCCGTTCTTGTATTCCCGGATCAGCCATTCAAGATTGACACGTTCAATGAAGGATTCAGGAAATATTCCGGGTTACAAAAAATGGGTGATGATCAGTATCGCAAATTCAAACGTATAATCTGCGTATGCGACAACAAGGTTATATATGAGATGGATTTATAAAAAAAAGAACGGCACGCTCAGCTTTCGCTGGTCTACGCACCGCACTGCAAATATAAGATTTTTTTTTGATTCCAATACTTTTTCAAAAAAATAAAAGGCTCAGCAGAACTGAACCTCTTATTTGTGAGTCATGGCAATCGGCGTACCCATCGCTCGTCACGCTGCAAATATAACAATATTTTTGATTCCAACACATTTTCGTAAAAAATGGAAATCAGCGAAATGCAACAACTCCTCAAGCGCAAGAATGCCGAACTTTCCGGGTACTTCCGGCGCAAGCTGCCGGTCAAGGCCGGAGCCAAGGTGAAGTCCATCGTTCAGGGGAACTTCAGGCTCGGCGGGTTCCAGAACGGCGCACTGGAGAAATGGCAGGAAACGAAGCGGCAGTCTTCGGGTGGTGGTGCCGATGCCCGGCGCGGCCCGCTGCTGTCTTCCCGGAAGGTGCTGTATAACGGAACAGGCTACACGCCCGGGAACGGCTCCGTTACAATCTACAACAACGTCATCTATGCCGGAATCCACAACGAGGGAGGGGAAACAAACCCGAGGGTGACTCCGAAGATGAGACGATACGCCTGGGCACGTTACTATGCGGAAGGAGGCGGCAAGGCAAAGAAAGGGCGTTCCTCCGATCAGGCGGATTTCTGGAAAGGGCTGGCACTGACAAAGAAAAAGACGCTGAATATCAAAATCCCGAAACGCCAGTTCATGGGGCCGAGCAAGACGATAGATGCCACCCTTCAAACGATGATTACAACTGATTTAAACACCATTCTAAACCTGTAAAATTATGGAGCAAGATTTTATTCAAATCCGGGACATCCTCGCCGCGGTGAGCGGCATCAGCCTCGTTGATGAGGACACCGGCCAACTCGAGGCAATGTTGAACGGGGAGGAAAGTTATCCGATAACATTTCCTGCGGCACTGATACTGTTCGGAGAAACAGACTGGAGATCATTCAACGGAGAAACGAAGCAGAAAGGAACCGGCACATTCACCGTTAGGCTTGCGTGTGACTGTTATGATGACACACACGCCGGAGCCGGGCAGGACAGTTACGCAGAGTTACGCCAGTCGCTCAGGAAGGCCGTTCATCAGGCCGTCAATGGCGTAGTCTCGAACACGTCGCACCGTCCTTTCATCCGTGTCAAGTCCAGAACATATTCCTTGCCCGGAAGGATCAAGGTGTACGAACAGGAGTACTCCTATCAGACCGAGGAATAAGACCGTTCCAAGGCACAGAAAAGGCCCAGCCGCTCGATTGAGTTGCTGGGCCTTTTCCGTGGTCCTACTGCCGTCCGTAACGGCTATTTTATCGTAATTACCCCCGTCTTGAGGTATTCTTCCCGCCCCTTTCTCAATTCAGACATTACAAAGTCACGCTGCTCCGGTGTCTCGCACTCAAAGTGTTCATCAAAGATTGACTCCAGTGATCTTGTTGTATCCTTGAGAGCATCAGTGACAATTCTTGCCGCCTCTCGCTCGGCCATCTTTCGGGCCGCATCCGTTACGACCTTGGCAATCGCTTTAAGCTGTCCCGGTGTCATTGCTTCTCATCATTAACGTGAAACAGGATGATATTCAAGCCGAGATTAAGCCAAGAGATGTTGAGGGCTATTATATCTCCATCCCTGACGAAACCGATGGCCGGAAAAAGGATGAACTGGTCTTCGCTTTTGAATAATATCATAGAGCAGATCCTCTCCAACTTACACAGGCTTTGTCACAGCAGCAGACGGGCTCTCCGGATAGTCCACAGAACTCGCCCTCATCATTCTCGCAGAAATTCTCGCAGCTGCAGCATTCCGCATCCTCCGGAACCTCGACCGTCCCATTGATGTTATGCTTTGTTTCCTGGTCTTCCATAATCTTCTTATCGGCACAATGGCTGCAAAGTGTGTGGGTGTCATCGGCCCACCAGCAATAACCATATTTAGGATTGAAGCAGGGGCTGGTTTCAGTGCAGCCGCATACCCTGCAGACTCCTCTTTCAATTTGACTCATAGCCAGTCGATGATTATTTTAGGATCCTGCTTGAGTTCATCAATGCGCCTGTCCCTTGCGGCCTTGGAGGCGAAGTCCTTCTCATAAGTCTTCCAGCTGCCGTCAAGTCCGGAAGGGGTCCACACCTTGATACGTGGTGACGGGTAGTCATCCCTGCGCAGGATTGTGAATCCCGCTTCAACCAGTTTGTGGTTGTTGTCTGTTGGTCTCATTGTCATAATTTTATTGATTTGAATCGATGTTGTCAAACAGTGATGGCTCATGCCTCTCCGGCTGCTCCTCAATCTTGTTCTCGGCCTTGAGAATGTTGTACAGGGTTGACTCCGATATGGGGTACACGGGTTGAATGAAGCGGCGCAGGATCTCACGGTTGCTCAATCCGTCGCGGACGTGATCATCGTAAATCCTGTTGATGTCGGCAACCCGTTTCTGATAACTGCTGCCCCGGATTTTTCCTCCTTTTGTCTTCATTGTTTTCAGTTCTAACATTCTACTTTGTCCCCTGCGGCGGAGTCGGACCGCCGCTAAGACCATCAGGGGTTTATTTGTTCGGCACGTAGGGCCGACAGTTGGTGACTACGTCGCTTGAAACAACCACACGACCGCTGCCGTCACACTGCGGGCAGGGACGGCCCGGATGCTCCGGATCCACGCCGGTACCGTTGCAACGGCGGCAGATGCACAGGTGCTCCTCGATATGCTTTCTGACAGTGTGCTCCATATTACTTGTCCTCCTCCGCTTCTGTCATCCCGAGTGGCACATTGATCCACTCACCCTTGTCATTCTTGAACTCCGCACGGACGTATGTCTTGCTCGGAACGGGCTTGTAGGCGTTCATGATGATTTCGACACCGTCCATGAATTTGTCGCTGCCACTCTCCTTCGCATGCTTGTACAGCGTCACGATCTTTGAAGGCTTGAGATTGCCTTTCTTGTCGCGGGCCATAAGACTCCTGCAGATGGTGACAGCCTTGGCGGCTGAAGGGTTGTCTTCGGCCAGAGAGTCAAGATACTCGTTGACCATGGCGATGCCGTCCTCTGCGGTGTCATCGTAATTGTCAAGGGTGTTCGTGCCAAGGGTGATGCGCCTGTTGCCCTCCTTGTTGGTGAAAGTATGGCTCCACTGGCCGTTTTCCTTTGTCTTGAAAAGGTCGGCCTTCATAGACTTGACCGTTTCAAACATCTTGTAGACACCGCTCTTTGTTTCTGCCAGAGCGTCGCTCTGTTCCTGCAGTATCTTGAATGAGTCGTCCACGGCCTCGCTCACGAGGTCCTTGTACGTGTCAATGGCTTCGCGCTTCTTGCGCTCTGCGGATGCTTCTTCCTCCGCAATCTGGGCCTTGAGCTCTGCGAGCTCCTCCTTTGAGAATTTTGATAGATCCATAATATTGAAATTTTAAGTGGTTAAATGTACTTTCTCACGGCGTGGATGAGTTCCGCGCTGTAACCGGCACTGCTGTTGTTGACGAACAGGGTTCCGGCCTCTATCTGCTTGCGTAGGCTGTCCAGATCGTAGTTCCTGGTATAGACGCCCACCTTGTAGCGGTTGCCCGGCTTGCTGACATCAATCCGGACAGCCTTCGGGCTGGTGTACCAGTGGTTGTAATACAGGCAGCCGATCAGGTGCGGAGTATTGTCGCAGTCGTATGCGTCGAGGACCTCCTTCAGACGACCAAAGTCAAACCAGTTCGGGAGGTGTGTGCAGTGGTTGTGTGCGGGTTTGCCGGCCTCACGCAACGCAACCGCACTGCGGTACATACTGCGCTGGAAATAATTCGCTGACTCCGGATTTCCCGTCATTTCAGTTCCTATCCACTTGAGGGCCTTGATGTCCTTGAGTGCAACTGGATTGACCGGATAGATGTCATCGTTGCTCCAGATGCAGCCGGGGAAGGTGTCGCCCTCGAGGTTGTCGCTAAAGAACGACATCGCAAGGCGCATCTTTCTCGCTATGTCCAGAGCGGGTTCCTTGGCGTGCTTGGGGTCCCTCTCTGAAGGAAGGAAAACCACCTTCTGCTGCGCAACAAGCTTTTTGACCACAGGCGACTCATCACCGATAATGGCAATCTGCAGGTCGCCCTTGAAATTCTTCAGCCATCCATTGACGGCTGTTTCCAGTTCCCCTCCCTGGGCCGCTGCCCGGAGGTACGGAATGATAAGCAAAGTCTTCTTCTCTTTCATGTTTATTGGGGTTTAATTCAGTTCCTGTATTTTCTTGTAGATGGATTTCCACGAGGGAATTCCACCGATATTGTGATCATCAATATAGACATCCGCATAGACCTTGCGCGTGTCTACGCCGTAGGTGTTCAGAACGGTCCTGTCGTGCTCGTTGATATAGTCGAACGGAATCCCGATGCCGTCAAGCCACTCAACCATATCATCGTAATACCGTCCGGCCCTGCAGCTCCAGATGATGATGGTGTGTCCGTCCTCGTGGATCCTGCGCATCACCTCCACAGCGTCCTTCACCGGTTCCCCGATATTGGGGTACTCGGCATCGTGAAGTGTTCCGTCAAAGTCAACAGCGATTATCATTTTCTCCTCCCTTTGAGTTCGATGTACTCCGAATAGACAATTTTAGTATGCGGGTTGCTGCTCTTTATCTCTTGCCTTATGCCCTTGGTTCCGTATGGGATGCACAGGAATCTTTTTGGCACCCGGTGTACGACCTGATAGAGGGTGTCCACCGTCATAATGTGAACGTCCGCCTTCTCTCCCTCGACCCTTACTCTCAAGGACACCCACGGGTCGCGCCACTCTATTGCACCGGTCGTCAGGGAGGCAAGGCTCTCCAGCGGCTCGATTCTTTGGAGTTTCAGGGTGTCCGGGATAAAAGGCTCCTGCAGGAATTTCGCAACAGTGTCAACACGTGTTTCCGTAATGGTCTGCTGAATACTTTCCATCCTGCGGATCTTTATATTCAAAGACTCTATGACCTCCTTCTGCTTCATTCTCGCGCCCTCGCTGGCCTCCAGTGCGGACTTGTACTCATCGACCGTCAGCTCCAGCCGCTTTGTCTCGGCGGCATACAGCCCGTCCTTCGTCTTGTATGTCACTATGTCGGACATCAGCTGCTGCTGGTTGCCCTCCAGACGACGCACTTCCTTGGCCTTCCCGACCAAGGATGTCACGGCAAGCACCGCCGTAACTGTGACTGCCACCACATACACTATGGCAGCAATCTTCAAATAGCCTTTAATTGTCTGTAAAACCATATCTAATCAGTTTTAGTTAGTCTGTTAACAGGAGCTTCGCTGGCCCTGCGACATGAGCACTGCGAGAGCCACGGCCTCCGCTCCGGCAATATCCTTCTGCTTGTTGACAAAAGCGTAGTAACAGTTGCGGAGCCTCTCAACCGGGATCTTATTGAAGTCATCATATCCGGTACTGCGACAGGCAATACCCTTGATGATATCGGCGTTGCTCTCGTGGCCTATTTTCTTCAGGTACCCACCTATCGCGGCCATCACCTGCTTGCGGAGGCGGTCTTTTGATGTGTCCCTGTTCTGACCGAGCTGCCCGGCGAGTTTGTTGCAGACATCAATCAGGTCGTGGGTGTTGATGTCCGCGCTGCTGTCCACTCCGAAGGAAGCCACGACGGCGGCCTTCTCCTCCGGAGTCATACCACACGCGCTGCACAGGGTGTGGAACTTCCGCAGGATCTTGGAGTGCAAGTCATTCATTGGATCTCGTGCCATAATAGTCTATATTTTGTCGGGCCAGTACCGCGCTGCGCCCTGTTCCCATATTGTAAAGTCCTCACCGCCTTCACCGGCCTCTGCATCCTCGAAGCGTGAGGTTACGAATGCCCTGTAACCCTCGACGTGGATCTTGACGTCGCTCAAGCAACGGATATGCTCGGCCACTGCGGGGTGGGCTTTTTTGTTCTTCTCGTGTGCGATGAAAATGAAAAGCTTCTGGGGGAAGGCCTTGACAAGCTCCGCATAATCGCTCTTGTGGAAACCCTGTATTGCCGTGATGGAGTCAATGAGAACAATCTGCGGACTCTTTGGCTTGGATAACTTCTCCTTCAGGTCTTCCAGCTGTATCATATTGCCGAAGACAATGCCCCTCCCGGCCTCCGACATACCCACTCGATCCCAAGCAATCTGCATTGAACGGCTCAAGCCCTGCTCGAGGGAGTCGTACATCGTACGTCTGAACTGGGAGAGGTATTTGCACAGCATAAGCGCGAATGTGGTCTTGCCGCTGCCGCTGGTACCGAAGATGGTCCAAGTCCCCTTGAGCTCCGGACGACCGAAGCTGGCGAGCCAGTCACCGTCGAAGTTGGCCACGTCAAACGTGGCCTTCGATACGTCGCAGTTACTCAGCAGCCTTTTCATCGCTATGCCTCCCTGCGCCTGTTCTCAGCATGTACCAGACGGCGCACACGGCGCAGGTCGTAGTCACAGTTGTCAATGATCTTATCGATGGTGTCTTCATCGGTCACGCCGTTGGCGCGGCACACGGCCTCCACATCGTCCCCGTTGACCTGGTCAATCGGGATGAACTTGCGGCCAATGCGGCTGAAGATTTCCTTGTACCCTTTGCGGTTGGCGGCCACGCCCTTGTTGATTCGCTTCTCCAGATAATTCGTAGCGCACAGGATTATGCCGCAGTCATCCTCGAGGTGATTGTACAGGCTGATGAAGAAATACAGAACCTGATCCGAAAGCTTGTCGGCCTCATCAAGAATGATAATCGGGTTCTCGCGCTTCTTGATGGTCGATATGATATCGCTCATCATCTCGCTGACCGTATAGCCCGCGCTGGCGATCGAGAGCTGCGCAAGCATCTCCGTCATGAAGTTCTTACGGTTCCAGTACTCACTGCATACAAGGTGGTACACGTTCCTGTGCCCCTTGGCAAATACCTTGATGCTCTCGCTCTTTCCGCAACCGGCCTCTCCGGTGACGGCCATAACAAGGGCACGGTCCTTTGCGTCGGAAAGGATGTCGGTCATCCTCTGGAACCCTCGTGTCCTTACCACATTCCACTTGCGGCGGTCATGTCCGATCTGTGCGGCCACATTGCGCCACATTTCGTCGCTGATGAGATCCCACTGGCCGTTGAGCATCTGTGAGATTGTCGCGCTGCTCACGCCGCTGATGGAGCGGGAGGCCGCGTTCTGTGACCCCTTCAAAGAACAGAACTCCTTGAGAGAGGCGGCGATTGCCTGTTTTTCTGACTGTTTCATAAAAAGTATAAATTAAAAATTAGTAAAGGTCAAAAGTGTTCACTCTGCTCTCCCCGGCTGGGGTGTTCTCTACAACCACCGGGACGGGCTCCGGTTTGCGCTCCTCGGAGTACTCGACATCAACGGCCTGAAGGATCCTGCGCCTCTCGCTTGCCCTCTGGCTCTTGTGCTGCCCCTTGCTGTCCGTGATAAGGGCCTTTGCGAGGTCGTTATGCGCGTCCGGGCTCTCCAGCTGCTCCACATACCCGCCGCCAAGAATAGGCTTGGCGTAGGCCGTTATTTCACCGAACAGAGTCTGGGTGTGCTGCTTGAGGGCATTGTTGTAATTGGCCACGCGCTGCAGCTGCTCGGCATCACCCTCCTTGCGGTCTGCAAGGGCCATCGGCTGCACATACTTTTCCTCAAGCAGGAAACGGTGTCTGCCGTCCTCGCTGACAGCCAGAACATGGCTCATGTCGTCTTTGTCATACCGAACCTCCCAACGGAGATAAGCATACTCGCGGAAGCGGACATCGAAGCAGTCGTACTGACGCTTCTTCCCCTCCAGTCTCGGACGCAATCCGGAGCCTTCGAGCACGTTGGTATATCCCGTGGTCTTGCCGAAGCGAAGAAGGAATGTCTCCTCCGGCAGAGGCAACCTCCTCTCCTCCGGAGTGGCATCCCAGAACTTCCGGTACTCCTCCATCTTCAGCTGACGCTCCGCCGCTATCATAGCCTCAAGCTGACGGATAACGCCCTCCTCATCCGGGAAGTTGCGCTTTATGATATTGTGGAACTCGCTGCTCGGCTGGTGCTTCTTATCGGCTGTAATACCGTAGCCGCTCCAGTTGCTTTGAGTCTTGCAGTATGTCTCATTCAGATGGTCGAAATATCTCTCCACGGGCTTGCTCTTGGCGTTCTTCACTCTTGCCGGGGTAACCTTATCGGACACTGTGGCATAGTAAGGAGCCATCGCCTTCATGGCGTAGTGGTCGCTCTGGATCTGACAGGTGCGGTACCGCTGGCCGAACAGTTCACGTGTGTAGTTGGCCGCGTTGCGGAGAGCCTCCGCAATAAGCTCGGCGTTCTCCACGTCGCCAATGGCATAACCTATCGGGAAGTCGCAGCATGGATCCACAACAACCTCGAGAACCTTCCTGTTCGTATAGGTGACTACGCCCTTGGCGTTGCGCTTCTGGAAATAAAGCTCGGCATCCCAGCCGTCGAGAGACCACATGAGCATTGCGGCGGTCGGCTTCGAACGGCTGACCTGCATGGCCTTGTTGTTGGAGAATGAGGTATTTCCGTAGCGGACGGCATCTATTACAAGGCCGTTCTCCTTGCGGTACTTGGCAACCGTCCCGGCTGTGATCTTTTCCCAGCCCATCTTCTCTGCCGTCTCGTTGTAGTATCGCGCCACGAACTCATTGTCAAAGCCGTTAGGTATGGCACAAAGTGCGCTGATGACAGCCTTCTTCTCCTCGGAGTCAACCTTGGCCGCGTTGCTGTTCTTGTGCTTGCCGCTGATGAGTGCCTGGTACCCGTCCTTGATATATGCGTTGTATTTGTCCTGAAGACGTCGCGGGTTGAGCGGAAGACTGTTCGGGTATGTGTCCGCCATTCTCTCCAGAGCGGCAGCCGCCGACTTCCAGAACTCTCCCTTCGGGCACCGTCCGTGACTTGTCTTCTTCCTTTCGCTGTTGGATCCCTCCAGCCAAGACCGGAACCCGTTGAGGATGGCGGCGTTGTTGGCATACTCCTCCACCTTTTCCGGTGTCAGGTGCGTTCCGTCCTCAAAGGTGAAGTCGTCGTAAAAATTGATGGCGTTCCCGTCAGGCTCAAGGGCCTCGATGAACGGCTTGGCGGCAGCCTGCGCGTTCAGATCCGGATAACGCTTATAGACTTCACAGCGGTACTTGTATGGGAGAGAGTCAGCATAGTACAGGGCCGAGGTGTTGCGGCAACCGCGCTGGGCGCGTTCAGCCTGCCCTCTGTATGCAAGTTGCTGGAGCGACTTTAACGACAAAATGCCGTCAAGCTCCTGAACCGTCACGCAGACCCTGTTGTTTATTATCTCTGCCATTTCGTTGCTATTGGTGGAGGGACGGGATTCGAACCCGTATCGCATTGCCTGTAAGGCAGCCGCTCTGTCCGTTGAGCTACACCCCCGGTGATATCTTCAGACCTTAAGCCTCATTTTCGTCATCATCGAAAAACACCCAGCCCTTCTTTTCGGAGAGGTTGGCCAAGTAAGCCGCACCTCCGAATATGGCCAGACCGACAAAGTTTACCCACGTGATCTCACCGTTGGGACCTTCGCATACACAGGCCAGAAACCCGATCATAATGCCGAAGCCGATAACATTCTTGATGAGTGTGTCTCTCGCTTTCTCCCGCTTGGAGAGTGTCTTCTTTTGAGTTGCTTGATTTGCCATAACTATATGATTTAACTGTTGTATTCGGCCTCCTTGCCTCCGCGCTCTATGGCAGCTTTGCGAATCCGCTCACAGAGCTCGGAGTTGTATCGAAAATGCAGGGCGTTATGAACGGCAATTCTTGAAACACCGAACATCTTCGCTAAAGCGTTCATTTCCCCTTTTTTCGTCAAAATCAGTTTCATATTCCTAAAAATGTCTACCTTTGTCTTTGTCGTTACTTATGTAATGGTGCTGCAAATATAATGAACAAATTTCATTATAAGCAAAAATTTAATGAAAATTATTCATTGGCGAATGAGTTCTGTCAAGGAAAGGCTTAAAGCATTTATAGAGAAAAAGGGCATTTCTGTGCGTTCCTTTGAGACGCAGTGTGGCCTTTCATACGGCTATGTCGGCAATATGAGGCAGTCGATACAGCCGGACAAAATAAAGAGGATTGCTCATTGTTTCCCCGAACTTAACACCGGTTGGCTCCTTACCGGAGAGGGAACCATGCTCAAGGATGAAGGCGAATCAGACATTGAGCAAGCCGGAAATCCCGGTTTGCCTCTTATTCCGATCGAGGCCTTTGCCGGTTATGGCTCCCCAGCGTTCGATGATATGAGGGTGGAGGATTACTATCAGGTTGCGGAGTTCAAACAGGCCGACTTCCTGATTCGAGTAAAGGGAAATTCTATGTATCCGAAATATAGCTCCGGAGACATCATCGCCTGCAAGGTCGTAAAGGAAACACTATTCTTCCAGTGGAATAAGATCTACGCCATCTACACCCGGAGTCAGGGGGTGATGGTGAAGCGGGTCAAGAAGTCAACTCTGGAGGGATATATTCTTCTGGTCTCGGATAATGAGAAATATGAGCCCTTCGATGTACCCCTCTCTGACATAGAGGCTATCGCCCTTGTTATTGGTGTGATCCGCGTGGAATAGTGCATTTTCTTTTTTTTGCGACGTCATCCAGTCCGCTTTTACTTATAAAACATTGATATAAACACCTTTAATCGGCCTTTAAGCCCTGCTTAATAGGCCTTTTTTATTGGATTATGTGGGTGTCTATCCGTCAAAAAAGCCGTTATGAGGGTTATTTGAAAGCATTATCCCACGTTTGAAAGGCTGAAAAATGGTATCGGGTTGTCAACCCATTGTCAACCCATTTGTAACTCCAATATGAAAATTACCTGATTCGGACCCACCTTTGGAAGACCGGTTAAACAGGCTTCAAAAGGGCATAAAAATAGGGGCATTTCAGCCCCTCGAACCAGCCAACCGGCAACTATACCAGCAAGGCCTAAATATGCCCTGAAACGCCCTGAAACGGGGTAAATCGGCCACTATATTATGCAATGTGCGCCCAATATAAAATCAATGTAAAGCGGCGGACAAAAATAAAGCCCTTTTCAGGGCCTCCGTGTAAATCTGATGTAAAGCAATGTAAAGCAAATTGCACAACTCGTTTTTATCGCGGTCGAACCATAAACCGCACCTAACTCACTGATATATCCACCGATACAACCTCTATCCCTATATCTCTATATTGTACATTTCATTTTTATGCCCGTACATAGTTTCGACTGGGGGTGGGAAAAACCGAGAACAAAGAGGAAGCGTCCGCTCATAGATCCGTCAGGTTACGTGTGCGAGGCTGTAGGGAGCAACCGTCTGGAGGGTGTTACCGCTACCTGCTATTACAAGGCTGAAGTGGAGGATATGTACGGCGACAAGTCTGTGCAGACCGTCATCTGGGATGCAGAGAACTACGGCCAGCAGAATCCTCTCCTTACCGATTCGCAGGGAATGTACTCGTGGATGGTTCCCGCCGGCTCATGGCAGGTAGTGTATGAGAAGGAGGGCTACGAGACCACACGCAGTCCGTGGCTGCCGGTACCTCCACCACAACTCGATGTGAACATGGCGCTGACGCAGTACACCCAGCCTGTTGTGACAGGAGTGCGAGCAGACGAATCCGGCATCGACATAAAATTCAGCCTCTATATGAAGAACTCCACGGTGAGCAATCTTTCAGTCACCGCTTTGCAGAACGGCACAGCCGTCTCCGGCAAAGTCCTGGCCCTGAATGAGGAGGTGGCGTTCGATGATGACAGCCAGACTTACGCCTCACACTTCAAGCTCACGCCCGACCGCCCGTTCAAACCCGGCTCGGAAGTTACTCTGAAGATAGCATCGCTGGTAAAGAGTTACGCAGGAATTGCACTCGGCGAGGATATTGAGATTCCTCTCGTTGTGGAGCGCGAGGTAACTTCAATCGGTGCCGATTCCATAGTATCAGTACCGTATGGCGGCTCGCGTCAGCTCACTGTCAGGGTAATGCCTGCAGAGGCTGCTGCAATGAAGAGAGTCAGCATAAGAGTTGAGTCCGATGCCATTGTCGGCTTGGAGACCGGCAGCGTGCTGCTCGATGCGCAGGGACAGGCATACATCAACATAACTGGAAAGCTGCCGGGTACCGCATACATCTACTTTGCCCTTGACGGAACCGATTACGAGGGCGTGAGCGTAGTGCATGTGGTAGCGGCCGGCTCGCTTGTTCCCGATGCTCCAAAGGCTTCAATCATAGGCGGAACCTATGTTACACCCGGTACGCAGGTGGAACTCACCGCACAGGAGGGCTGTACCATCTGGTACACTCTGGACGGTTCCTGCCCGTGCGATGACAGCAGCAACATTGAATACACCGGCCCGATTACCATCACAGCCGACACAAGGCTGCGTGCCATGGCCGTTGCTCCAGACGGTACGGAAAGCGAGGTCGTGACCTTTACTTGGTTCGTTACCTCAGTTTCCGCTCCGACATCACTCCCTGACGATGTAGAGTTCATCTTTGACCTGAACGGCCGACGGCTCCATACCGTGCCATCCGGCGTTTACATCCAAGGCGGTCAAAAACGCCTGGCGCAGTAGATACAGATTCTACTTGTACCCTTTGTCAGATGCTTGCGGAACAACTGAAGTAACCCCGCGTTTTGTAGTGGCTTTGCACTATTATACGGCGTGGCCTCGTTCGTTTCATTTCATTATTTCCTGACTTTGACAGCCGTTTTTTCATTAGCTGTGTATGTGATTAATTATCAATATGTTGTAAAATTGTATATTTTTTATGGGGTGAATCGCTTCACTGGGAAATATGCTTTACACAGCATTCTAATAGGTATTCCCT
>JAZLLE010000067.1:0-16081 GCA_045597985.1 Bacteroidaceae bacterium
GGTCGGGTTATTAATCAAAAGTCACTGCACTCTTGATTCCATTTTTACTGCATTCCTGATTCCGATGCTACTGTATTCTTGTTTCCGATTTTACTGTACTCCTGTTACCGATTTCACTGCATTTTCTGATTCCGGTGACATCATGGTTTTTAAGGTTCTAACTCCAAAACTAATACTAATGAATACAAAATACCAAGTCTCCCTCATCGCTATGAGTCGTTTCTTGAACTGGTGCAAAGGTAATGCTCTCATTAATCCCCTCAATTGAATTTATATGGAAGACTTCGTCACACTGTTTGCATATATGTGTTATTCGTCACATTCTGGCATTTATATGCGTAATTTAGTCACTCGGATAGGATTATGTCATAATAAAGCGTAAATAGATATAACGAGACTATACTTTCTTTCTGAGTGTGCTCTCTTTTTTTGTGAACATTATTGCGCCAAGACGACAACTTTGTGTATATTTGAACTCCGGGAATCATAGTCTGCAATCATATTTATGTTATTATTACAGGTATAGTATGAAAAGGTTGTTTATTTTAATCGCGATGATGACGCTTAGCCTGTCATCGTATTCCGAAAATAAAGTGATAAACGCAAGTCAGTTGCCTTCAAAGTCTTTGGAGTTTGTTCATAAGTGGTTCCCTGATTCAGAGATAATAAAGGCCAAGATGGAGAAACGCGCCAGCTTGTCACAATACGAGATAAAGCTGAACAACGGCTCCAAACTTCAGTTTGATAAACACGGAACCTGTACGGAGGTTGACTGTATAAATAAGGAGGTTCCTGCCGGCATTGTACCTTCTAAGATATCCGAATATGTCAATTCCTCTTACCCTGATGCCATTATTGTGAAAATTGAGCACGACACCAAGTTGTACGAGGTTGATTTGGATAACGGTTATGAACTTACATTCAATGCATCATTCAGGCTGGTTGACATTGATACTGACGTAGATTGATATAGAATGCGCATTACGGTATCTCATATAATATACATAATACTGACGGCTGTATTGCTGTCCATTGTATCATCGTGCTGCGATAAGGACGCAGATGTTACTATTGACAGGACAATGCTTGTATATATTGCCGGTGATAACAACCTTTCTCCATATATTAATGGAAACATCAATGATATGAGGGGGTGTATGAATGCGGAGGTCTCAGGACACAACAATCTGATAGCATTCGTAGATAAGCCGCATAATAATTCGTTTTTATTGAGAATATATGACCAGAAGGTGGATACTGTCAAGATGTGGGGCAGTAATCTGAACTCATCATCACCAGAAGTCCTGTCAATGGTTATTGACTATGTTGTCAAGGAGTATCCTGCGGAGTCGTATGGCCTTCTGTTATGGTCTCACGGTACAGGCTGGGCTCCGTCATCGGCTCATAGGTATATTGATGAGTATCAGCTTAGGGCACCGGAACGTACCGGCTTGTCTGATATGAATGATTTACCAGGAATTCGAAGGCCGTTTGAAACGACCCGGGCTGTGTTGGCTGATGAGGGCTCCGGCAATATGGATTGGATGGATATAGACGAGTTGCCGCAGGCTATTCCTGACAGCCTGTTTGATTTCATTATGTTCGATGCATGCCTGATGTCATCTGCAGAGGTAGTGTATGAATTGCAGAGAAAGGCAAAATGGATAATCGCATCGGCCATAGAGATTATGGCCAATGGGTTCCCGTATTCGTTGGTCACACCATATTTCCTCAACGGTGATTACGTATCCCTTTGCCGCGAGTATTACAATTACTATAACTCTCAGAGCGGTATTTACAAAACTGCGGGTATCGCTCTGATTGAGATGTCTCAATTTCATCTTGTAACAGAGGCTTTCAGAAATGTGGTGGATAACGCAACTGTCAGCGTATCAGACATAGATTTATGGCAATTGCAACGTTGTGACCGTTTCAGACGTCCGGTAATGTTCGATATGATGAGTGTTGCCGAAGCACTGAGACCAGGCGAGAATGCATTGGCTCGCTTAAACGATGCTTTTGACCATTGCCTGAGGTATCTGGCCAATACTGAATATGTTGTGAGCGATTTGCGGCTGAATGAATATTGTGGGTTTAACTGCTTTGCTCCAATAGCCGCATACGACGGAGTGCTT
The DNA here is from genome assembly GCA_045597985.1 of Bacteroidaceae bacterium. Lineage (GTDB taxonomy): Bacteria > Bacteroidota > Bacteroidia > Bacteroidales > Bacteroidaceae > Colenecus. Next base: position 2,136 of record JAZLLE010000067.1, read on the forward strand.
AATCCATTGTTTGCGGAAACTGGATGGAATAGGGCAACAGGCCTTCTTAAAAATGACTAACCGAAAAAAGAATAAAGATGAAAAGAAACTTTTTGATTACAGGAGGAACCTTATTGCTCACTATGGCTATGATGGCCTGTGGTGGCAAGGACTCTACTCTTGCCCGTGACAGACATCAGTCCAGACTTGATGGCAATGAGGCACAGATAACCGATATTATCGGTAAGATGACTCTCGAGGAGAAGGTTGCCATGCTTCACGGCAAGCATATGTTCACATCCGAGGGAGTCGCGGCTCAGAGCATACCTGATATGATATATGCTGACGGCCCGTTCGGAATTCGCGAGGAGATGGAGCCTCACTCCTGGAATTCTCTGCATCTTACAAATGATTCAGCTACGTTTTTCCCTACTGGCTCTGCGCTTGCAGCTACATGGGATGAGGAGACAGCGTACGAATATGGAAAGGGAATGGGTATTGAGGCAAGACTTCGCGGAAAGGATATGATGTTGGGCCCTGCAATCAACATCCAGCGTATTCCTACCGGTGGACGCACATACGAGTATCTTAGTGAGGATCCATTCCTCAGTTCCCGTCTGTCTGTAGGTTACACAAAAGGTATGCAGGACCAGGGCGTGGCCGTCTGTCTGAAACATTTTGCACTTAACAATCAGGAGAGCAATCGTGGCTCTGTTAATGTGATTGCGAGTCCGCGTGCCATACGCGAGATTTATCTGCCTCCGTTCGAGGCTGCCGTAGTTGAGGGCGATGCCTTTGGCGTGATGTCTGCATACAATAAGGTAAATGGATACTGGTGTGGCGAGAATGAGTTCCTGCTGGATCAGGTTCTTAGAAAGGACTGGGGTTTCAAGGGATTCGTTATCTCAGACTGGGGTGGCACACACAGCACAGTCCTCTCAGTTAAGGCTGGCTTGAATGTAGAGATGCCGGGCGAGAACTGGCACGGTCAGGCTTTGCTTGACTCTGTTAAGTCCGGTGCGATATCAGAGGAGGTAATTGACCAGAGAGTACGTGAGATTCTGCGTGTAAGACTTGTCATTGACGCTATTCCTGAGGACAATGCCAATACCGTTATGACTTGTCAGCCAGAGCAGGCAAGGATTGCTTACAATGTTGCTCTCAAATCGATTGTGCTCCTTAAGAACGAGGGCGGTATCCTGCCTTTGAATCTGGATAGCGCAAGCAAGATTGCGGTTATTGGCGACAATGCCGACAAGAAAATGTCGCAGGGTGGTGTAGGAGCCGGTGTAAAGGCTCTCTATGAGATTACTCCTCTTCAAGGTCTGCGCAATCGCATAGGTGATAAGGCAGAGATAGTTTATGCTCAGGGATATACCTCGCAGCAGAACCGTGGCGGCTGGGGCGGATTTGGTGGCTTCGGCCCGCGCCCGGGTGGCCGTCGTGGCGGTTTCCCCGGCTTTCCAGGAGCGCCTGCCCAGCCGGACAACACTGCAGAGAAGCTGATTGACGAGGCAGTCAAGGTTGCTGCCGATGCGGATGTGGTGCTTTTCATTGGTGGTGACAACCGTCAGTGGGAGACAGAGGGTAGCGACCGTCAGTCAATGATGTTGCCATACAATCAGGAGAAGGTTGTTGAGGCTATTGCAAAGGTAAACCCGAATATCGTCTTCGTCGCTGTAGCCGGCGCGCCGGTTGACCTAAACATTGTAAATGCCAATGCTCCCGCCATTGTCCAGTCTTGGTTCAATGGAACAGAGGGCGGCAATGCCCTTGCCGACATCCTGCTTGGAAATGTAGCTCCTTCAGGACATTTACCATTTACATATCCTATTCATCTGGAGGACTCTCCTGCATACGCACTGGGTAACTTCCCGCAGACCGATGCTCCGATAGGCGAGGATGTGTTTGTATCATTGGTTGGCAATAAGAGCGCAGAGGAACTTCAGAATGGCTCGGACAGCCGCAACACAGCAGTCTATTCCGAGGATTTACTTGTTGGCTACCGTTGGTTTGATACTAAGGAGAAGCCGGTTCTCTATCCGTTCGGATACGGTTTGTCATACACCACATTCGGCTACGACGGCATTACTACTAGCAAGGACAAGTACTCATCAAAAGAGACTATTGAGGTAACATTCAATCTGAAGAACGAAGGCAATGTCTCTGCCGATGAGGTGGCTCAGCTTTATGTACATCGCATTGATGCTACTGTTGAATGGCCGTATAAAGAGCTGAAGGCATTCAAGAGAGTATCACTCGCAGCCGGAGAAAGCAAGAGCGTTACGCTTTCCATTCCTGTTGAGCAGTTGAAGTACTGGAACGAGGAGGCTCACGACTGGGCATTGGAACACGGCAAGGTTGAGCTTTTGCTTGGCGCCAACGCCGGTGACATCCGCTTGAGCAAGATTGTGGAGATTTAATTTATTGCTTAATAATTAGTATGGATAACAACGAGAACAACAAAGGACAGCTTCAGATAGAGGTAAAACCCGACATCGCGTGTGGCAACTACTCGAATCTTGCAATAATATCGCATTCTCATAGTGAGTTCATTCTTGATTTCGCAACGATGCTTCCCGGCACACCCAAGGCACTTGTCAGCAATCGTATAGTGATGACTCCTGAGAATGCCAAGCGTTTGCTTATGGCGCTTCAGGATAATATGAACAAGTTCGAGAAGAACTTCGGTCTTGTTGACCTTGGCGAGAGAAAGGGTACTTATGTGATGGGATTCGGTGAGCAGGCTAAATCTTGAAATGTTATGAATCTGGCATTAGGATATCCCGAACTGGAGAAATTCGTGCGCGAGGCATCGGGAACGGAACTGAGATTCGGCTATGAGTCATCTGACTCCCTGCGTGTTAGCTATCCTGTAAAAGTGCTCGGTATGACTACCGATGTGGGTATGAGTCTGCGTGTATTGGGCGTGTCTGGAAATGACCTTCATCTGGGTCTTGACGGCGGTGGCGCAATGATGAATATGGCACTTGGAATGGTGGGCAATTTTGTCAGGGAGAAACTGGACGGTGTAGCTACTTTCGGAAGTGACAATAACGTGACTATTCATCTTGACAACATACCGAAAATGAAGCCGGTGCTTGAGAAACTTCAGTTGTCAGACATCTCATTTAACCAGCAGGCTGCGAATGTACTGCTTGATTTAAAGTGAATTATCTGAAAACAGTTTCTAAGATTGGAATGCTCCGATAATAAGAGCCCAACAGATAAATCGTCCTGCTTTTCCCACGAGAAGCAGGACGATTGTCCATAATGGACGCGCCTTGTAGAAACCGAGGGCAAGTGCCAGAACATCACCAATGAAAGGCACCCAACTGAGCAGCGCAAGCCACACGCCATATTTATCCACTTTGGCTTTCTGACGTTCCAGAGTCTCGGGCTTAACTTTGAAGTACTTCTCAATCCATTCCCATCGTCCAAGCCTTCCCATATAGTAGGTTACTATGCCACCGAGCCAGTTGCCGGCAGAGCCTACAAGAATGCAGGAGACAGGGTTGCCAATAGCAGCCAACGCGCCGATAAACAGCGCGTCGGAGCTAAAAGGGAAGATTGTTGCGGACAGGAATGTTCCCAAGAACAGTCCCCAGAGTCCGAGAGTCTCCAAATTCATCAGCTATGGGCAGTCTTCTTTAGTTTCCCAGATGGAAATCCAATGTGTATGTCACACCTATGCTGGCCTCAAACGGCTGGTCATCATTCAGTCTGACTGCATAATCCAGCTTGGAGCAATCGCAATAGCTCAATGCGGCGTGCAGACGCAGAGACTCAATTGGGAAGTACTCAACAACCGCGCCGAAGACAGGAGCCTTCACACTCTTCAGACCAACAGTAGCCTGAATGGAGACTTTGTCGCTTGCGTTGTAACCGCCTCTAAGGTAGAAGTCTGAATACTCCATGTCATATAGCTTGCAGTCAAACAGATGCAGGTAGGCATCAAACTCCATATTCCATTTGTCGTTAAACTCAAATCTGTTGCCAAGACCGATGTTCAGGTTGGTGGTCTTTGAGAGTGGGGCATCCTCATCGTCCTCGTCCTCAGGCTCAGCATATGATCTGAAGGCGTTCACAGCCCAGGCTGTGCTGTATCGTCCCATCTCGCCTCGCCAGGCCAGACTATATGCAAACTGCATATCCTTAAAGCTCTCCATATATGGAGCGGTGGTGAACTGTGCCTCAAAAGAGTGGTTCTCCCAAGGAGTCAGACGGAATGCCAGACCGTATTGGTATGAGGTGAACTCAAACCAGTTGTATGGTATCAGTCCTGAATAGCAGTCAACATCGTCCAGCTCATTTGTCATACCACCAAAGTTAAGCATTACCTTGCCAAGATCAATTCCCCAGAAATCGCGGTTGAATGAAAGGTATGCCATATCAATCCAGGTGCCGTTCAGGCAGGGGAAGTCATAGCTGTACAGACTCTCTGGATTGGCCGACAGGAAATGAAAGGAGGCGTAGTAGGAGAAACTGTCCGATATATCTCCTTCAAGAAAAGTGTAGAGTGATGACATTCCGAAACCAAAATCCTCCTTGTTGAAAATACTGTTGTAGGCACCCTCAAGACGCGGCTTGATAGTGATGTCCGCTTCTGCGCTGAATGCTGATACCGACATTGTAATTGCAACAATGCTGACTAAGAGTCTTCTTTTCATTTCTTTTTTTGAATTAAAAAGTTTGTAATTAAATTGTTAATATGAACCCGTTGCTTCGGGCTGTGCTGTTTATGATTTGTAATAACCGCGTAGAATGTTCACAAATACACCACCTGGAAGTATGCGTTTCAGCAGTACGGAGAGCCGCTGCTCCAGATTAGCCACAACATAACGAAGGCGCGGCTTCCTGCAATCCACTATTGTTGCAATCTGCTGCGCCAGCTTTTCCGGCTTGAGACCACCGTTCTCCTCTTCCTCAATGATGCTGAGGCTGCGGCGGAACACCGGTCCGTAGTCCTTGTCACTCATAGAAGCCTCTGAGTTCTTACGGCTAGCTGTGAAGTTGGTGGCGAAATCGCCTGGCTCAACAATTGATACGCTTATACCAAAACGCTTTACCTCGGCGCTGAGTGCCTCCGAGAAGCCCTCGATAGCGAATTTTGATGCGCTGTAGAAACCCTGATAGGGCAGACCCATAAGTCCGCCAATGGAGCTGAGGTTTATTATGCGTCCCTCCCTGCGCTCACGCATATAGGGAAGCACGGCACGGCAAAGGTTCGCGCATCCCATAAAGTTGGTATTCATCTGCTGCGATATCTCATCAGTGGTGGCCAGCTCAAGGGAACCGCCTATGCCCATACCTGCGTTGTTTATCAGAACATCAATGTGATTCTCCTTAGTAATAATCTGACGTATTACAGACTGGATAGCCTCGAAGTCGCGCACGTCGCCCTGCAGATACTCAATCTGCGTGTGCTGCATCTCGCGGCGAGCGATGCCATAGACCTTATGTCCATTAGAGGCCAGCAACTCAGCCGTGGCTTTTCCAAAGCCCGACGATGCGCCTGTTATCACAATTACCTTGCCCATTTCCCAGTACAAAACTGAAATTCGGACGCAAAGTTAAGAAACTGAACGGAACTGTCATTAATTAAATGGCCATTATCACTGATAAATTCATTAATTTTGCCGTATAAGTGTTAATTCTATGGGATACGATATTCAATTGAGACTTGGTGAGGGGTGGAAAATCCACGTTGAGAATATTAAGGATGATGCCGGTATGGATATGACTCATCTTGAGGCCGCCGGACGGAACGGCGCTTTCGTTGACATCACCATTGGCGCCATGCCTGACGGCGAGAGCGCGCAAGACCAGGCTTTTGCCAATTATGTGGAGACCGTGGGCTTCAGTGATGATGATCCCGAGGGTTTCAACCCTATTGCCAGACTGATGTTTGATGGCAAGGCGGCATGGGGGTTCGACGCATATTGTGAGAACGATGCACCTATGCGTCTCATCACACAGGAAATCCGTTCAGGCGTACTGGCAATAATAGTGTTCAGCGCTCCAGACCGTGATGCGTTGGTAGAGTTGCACCGGCAGATTGAGCATACCATTCGGGTAAGAAAATAGCTGCTATTTCTTACTCTTGGCTATCTCCATACTGTTTATGAGATTCTGCCAGACTATGTATGCCGCAGGCACCACAGAAGCCAGTGGCATAAGGAAGGAGATTGTCATCCAAATGCCGATACCGGTGTTTTTCTGGCCCATCATCTGCCGTACCGCTACCATATCGCCATATCTTATGCCAGCCTTGCGGCCAATCCAGAACAGGGTTATGCAGAGTATCAGCGAGCTTACCGCCATTATCATCTCCAGCGTTACATCGGGATTCTCATCAGTCATTATGGAGTGAATAGTACTTCCTATCAGTATCATCATACACAATGCCCACAAATAGAAAGAGGTGTATTTGCATCCTTTCACATATTCGTGCGCCTTTGGCGTGAACTTTCCCATAAGCCAGGTTATGAAGAGCGGCACCACAAGCAGCAGTACTGTCTTCTTTATTATATGCAGAAATGAGAACCAGAATGATATGTCGCTGCCTGGATTGATATAGGTGAAGAAGAGTGGGGCAAGTACCGCTGCCGTTATGTTGCTGAGCAAGACGTATGTTGTCATCAACGTCACATCAGCGCCAAGCAGTGCCCCAACTACGGGCGATGCCGTTGCCACCGGTGTGAAGACACATATCATCAGCCCCTGTGCAAGCGGCTCATTTATTCCGCGCAGCAGAAAGTAAATGCCTGCTCCTCCAAATACCTGTACGCACAGGAGCATAATGTGAATAGGACGTACTCTCATTTGCGATATGGATGTCCTTGAGCAGGTGAAGAACATCATCAGAGCCAGCAACAATGGAGTTACCGGGTACAGAGAGTATATAAAGTTATGAAAGAGAAAACCGCAGCATATTGCAACAGGCAGTGTCCAGTTCCTAAGTTCTTTTTCTGAGATCCTCTTCATTTACAGTTGATTGTTACCATCTTCTGCGCCCGCCATGATGATGGTCTTGGTATTCCTCGTCCTCTTCCTCAACCATCTTGCCGTTGAACAGGTTCAGACGATATACAAAGTGTACAAGGAAATACTGGTTGATGGAATTATATTGTGTATCGCTCTTGCTTGATGCCGACATATTACGTGAGTAGTTCTTGCGCTGGCCAAGAATATCAAATGCCTGCACTGATATCATAGCAGCCTTGTTCTTGAGGAAACTCTTTGAAACCTGCATGTTCCATATCAGCTCATTTGTGTTGAAGGTGGCATCGCTGTAACCGCGGCGGGCACTCAGTAGCAGGTCGGCGAAGATACGTACATCCCACGGAAGTGTCACGTTGCCGCTTGGACCTACCGAGAAGTTCCAGGTATCCATATTGCCGTTCTCCCTTATGTCGTTGCGGGAGTGATTCCAGTTCACGTTGCCCGATATGGTAACCTCAACCTTCTCGTCACGGAAGGCGGCGTTGCAGTTGAAATTCGGAGCCAGAGTCTTTGTGGTACTCTTCAGCGTCTGCTGGTTCTGGTACAGATAGCCAACCTGATTGGAGTAATTCACGCTCGGATAGAGGCTGAACGTGAATCGGGTATCCTTAAGAGCAATGTTGCCGCCAATCATATAATAGACATTCCAGTTTCCGTCAATGTTCTCGGGCTTGGTTATTGAGCCACCGGTGGTCTCGTTGTACTCAACCCTGTTGCTGATGCTGTTCTTAGTAACACGGTAGTTGCCCCGGGTTACGAATCCGCTCTGCTTGTCTGAGTTGAATGCGTGGTACTCAAAGTTGAGGTTATTCGAGAACGAAGGCTTCAAATCCGGATTACCCATTGTGATATACAGAGGGTTTGTGTTGTCTGTAATAGGCAGCAGGTTAGTCATTGACGGCTGCGAGCTGTTGCCGTTGTATCTCAGGCGCAGCTGCTTCTGCTTTGTGAAGTTGTAGCGGAAGTCAAATGTGGGATTGATGTCGTAAAGGTGCTTCGTGATATCGTAGCTCTCACCTTGTGTGTATTCCAGACGGGTGGTGTAGGGCTGATAGCGTACACCTACATTCAGGTTGAACTTCTCGTGAACCCAACGTATGCTGGTCTGTATCTCGTGCCTCATAGTAGTATATTTGGCATATTTGCTGAGGCTCATATCCCTGTACTCCTCCCAATTGTCCGGACGCTCGTCGAATCCGTACTGAGGCATATTGTCGAAGGCGTATGTCTGACGGTCGCTGGTATTCACGTTGTGACTGAAGCGATAGCTTGTCTGCCAGAATACCGATTTGAAAACAGGCTCTGTGTATAACAACTGAACATTGTAGTTCCAACTGTCAGAAGGCGTGCTGGTGAAACGGTTGCGTATATTCAGAGAGTCGCCACCCTGTATGTTCCTGAAACGGAAGTAATCTGTTGTGTTGTACGATGTATTCTCGTTACCATTGTTGTTGAAACCGCCATTGGCCCGGAATGTTATGTTGCGGCCCTTGTTGTTCAGCTTGCGGTTAGCCTGCAGGTTGAAGCTGCCGTTCATACTGTTACCGTTGCTGCCCGAGCGTCCGGTATTGTAGTTGGTAAGAATAGAGTCCTCATCGTGAGCGCGGAATTCATCAATCTCAGCCAACGGGTCAGTCATATACATATAAGGATCTGCGCTGAATGTGGCCGATGCGCTCTCTGAGCTGCCCTCCGACTTTGAGGTGTTGAAGTTGGGACGGAAAATAATGTTGGTCATCGTATCCGGTTTCCACTCAAAGTAAAGGTTGGCGCGGAAAGAAGTGTTTGAGTTCTTGTTTGCATTCTTGCTGTTTGAGAATGTGCTGGTGGCGCCATAGAAATACTCCGATGTGCTGGTCTGGCGGAAATCGCTCTCATTGTGGCTCACTCCGAAGTTGCTGTTTATCTCCAGCTTGTCGCTCTCGTAGCTGTATGTTCCGAACAGGTCCTGACGGGTGTTCTGACCACGGTTGTTGCCCCACTGGCGTCCGCCGTTTCCCACCCCCTGGTCTATTACGTTGCTGGCATTGGCAAATACCTGGAAACGGTTCATATCAGTGAAGCGGTTCACCATAACACGTCCGTTGTACAGATTCGATGAGCCGTATGCCAAATCAACGTTGCTGATGAGTCCGCCCATCATCTCCTTCTTTATCTGAAGGTCGAAAACCGTCTGCTCCTCACCATCATCGATACCGGTTATACGGGCCAGATCGCTCTTGCGCTCGTATGTCTTCAAACGGTCAACCATATTGGCCGGCAGGTTCTTGAGCAGTGTCTCCAGGTCATCGCTCATATACTCCTTGCCGTTTATGAGAATCTGAGTCACCTCCTTGCCATTGACAGTCATAGAGCCATCCTCATTAACCTCCACTCCAGGCAACTTCTTGATCAACTCCTGAATGCTGGAACCCTCTGCCACACGGTAGGCTGCGCTGTTGAATACCAGCGTATCCTCAACAGCCTGTACCTTAGGCACCTCGGCTACGATTACCGCCTCCTCAAGAAGTTTTGAGTCTGGGTTGATCTGTATCTGCTTCAAGTCTATTGTAGCACCTGATTTGGCATCGGCGTTTATTGAGGTCAGATTATTGCGGTAGCCTACAAACGATATTCTCAGAGCATATTTGCCGTCCTTCACTCCGGTGATGCTGAAACGGCCGTCCGTGTCCGTAACTACACCCTTTACCTGATTGCTGTCCGGGAGCGACAGAAGCTGCACTGCCGCCATGGGAATGGTCTCACCATTCTCCTTGTCAACAGCCTGTCCTTTTATTGTATGTGTATTCTGTGCCAGCGCAGGCATAAACGCCATAGCACATAAACTGATAAACGCAAAGAATCTCTTCATTGTGCTGAAAATGCTTAATTCGGTTAGTAAGTCCGGGGCTTGCCCCGTGTAGGCTTCCAATCTGCAAAGGTAGCCTTTTTTATGTCATTGAAGTGCCTTTGGGCGCCTATTTATTGTCCATTTTTACCTTATTTTATATTTATGATTGAAAATGTTGTCAAAAAGGCTTAACTTCGCGAAAAATAAAGATAAGGAGTATGGAACTGGAGAAACTTACGGATGCTATCGTGGCAGGAAATATGCCCGGAGCAACAGCTTTGGTGAACGAGGCAGTGGCCGCAGGTGTCGCGCCTCAGACAATAATAAGTGAGTACCTGATAAAGGGAATGGAGATAATAGGAGCACGTTTTGGCGCCGGCCAGGCGTTCGTTCCCAATCTTCTGATGTCGGCACGCGCCATGAAGGGATGTCTGGAGATATTGAAACCTCTTCTGAAAGGCGATACCAGTATCTCATACGGCAAGATTGTGATAGGTACTGTAAAAGGCGATCTGCACGATATCGGCAAGAATCTGGTTGCCTCAATGTTCGAGGGCTCAGGCTTTGATGTTGTCAACCTTGGTATAGACATTTCCGCTGATAAGTTCGTGAATGCCATAAAAGAGAACAATGCCGACATCCTTGTGCTCTCAGCTTTGCTTACCACCACTATGAACTATATGCGCGATGTCATCACTGCCGTCCAGGAGGCCGGCCTGCGTGATAAGGTAAAGATTATGGTTGGCGGTGCTCCTCTCAATGCTGAATTTGCCGCCGAGATAGGTGCCGATGCATATACATCAGATGCGAACGAGGCTGTTCTTGTGGCAAAGAGACTCCTTGGCAAGGCATCTTAACTACTGCTTGATGGCTAATGAAAATGCTTAAGAAAGTATTCTCCTTGCTTTCCGTATCCGTGCTTATGTGTGTAGCCGGAATTCAGGGAATCTCAGCGGAGCCAGACCCGGATTTTCATATTTTCCTTTGTCTGGGACAATCCAATATGGTGGGTCAGGGAGCAATAGAGGCTCAGGATAAAGTTGTTCCTGAGCGGTTTCTTATGATGTCTCCGGTGGGTTGCGACAATCATCCCAAACAGCAGTGGTCTGTTGCTGTACCGCCTCTGTGCCGGTGCGATACAAAGCTTGGTCCTGTTGATTATTTCGGACGTACCCTCCTTACGTATCTTCCTGACAGCGCAAGGGTAGGGGTGATAGTGGTTGGTGTTGACGGAACTGCAATTGACTTGTTTCATCCCAAAAAATACAAAGCATATGTAGATATGGTGAACAGTACACCAAGCCTTAACTACCAGGTAGCTCAGATAAACGCATACTATCACAGCAACCCTTTGGAGGCTCTGCTTACCTGTGCCCGTCTGGCACAGCAGGATGGCGTGATAAAAGGTGTTATTCTGCATCAGGGTGAGACCGATGCCCAGGATGGCAATCTCTATTGGCGCAAGGCTGTGAAAGAGGTTTACGAGAATATCCTGAATGAGCTTGGCCTGAGCGCCGACAGCGTGCCGTTGCTGGCAGGCGAGGCTGTGCGTGGAGACTCCAAGCGCAAAGGACAGTGCGCAGGCGCCAACAGAAGTATAGACAAGCTTCCACAGGTAATTCCTACCGCACACATTGTCTCGTCCGAGGGATGCGCCTGCCAGAGTGATTATCTCCATTTCAACTCCGCCGGATACCGTGTGCTGGGTCAGCGCTATGCTGAGGTGTATCTTACCGAGTGCCTTGGTGTTGACATAACAAAGGTGACGCCACATTCTGCCGGCAAGTTGTCTGATGGCTACATCTACAATACCAGTGGTGAGAGGCTTGAGACTCTGCAACACGGTGCCGTCAACATCATCAACGGTAAGAAATACTGGATAGAATAATTCCTCAATAGAAAATTTGTCCGCCAAAGTGTGATTTCCCACTAAAATTCACTACCTTCGCGCCGTTAAAACAAAGCCATCGCCGAAATAGCTCAGTTGGTAGAGCAACGCATTCGTAATGCGTAGGTCGCGGGTTCGAGTCCCGCCTTCGGCTCATAAAAGCAGATAGTTCCCTCTCGACCCAGCGACCTGCCGCGACCGAAAGGGAGCTTTTCGTTTGCCTTCCCGCCTTCGGCTCAACAGAACGATTAATATAAAAATTCAAATTATGAAGAGAGCGCTACAGATAACAGGCCTGATACTACTTTGTCTGCTGATCGGATATGGAATTGGCCTAGGCGTTGGACACTTCTCATTGCATTCGCGGCACTTGACTTTGGCGTATTTGCCAATGCCATTCTGCATGAGGCGGGACATCTTGTAGGTGGTTTGCTAACGGGATATAAGTTCCTGTCGTTCCGCATTATGAGCCTCACTTCACAGAAAGAAGACAATAACTGGCACTTGAGGAAGTTTGGCATTATGGGAACATTGGGTGTAGGTAGTGTGTTGGTTAAATGTTTAACTTCAAATAAAAATTTCAAGATATGAGACACAAGCTCCTGTTTTTCGCATTTCTGACATTGTCAGTTCTGCTCTCTGCAACGTCATGTCAAGAAGAAGATACTTTCAGCAAACCTCTGCCAAAAGTCCATATTATAGCAACCGGCGGGACAATTGCCGGTACGAGTACGGACATCGGATACGAAGCCGGAAAAGTCTCCATTAAAACCATCCTGCAGGCTGTGCCGGAGTTAGCCCAGTATGCCGAGCTGGATTACGAACAGTTCTGCAATATCGGTTCACAGGACATGAGCGAGATTATCTGGCTTCCTCTTGCCAAGCGGGTCAACCAAGTACTTGACAGTGGTAAATACGATGCAGTTCTGGTAACCCACGGCACCGATACTATGGAGGAAACGGCTTTCTTCCTGAATCTGACCATTCACAATCCTAAGCCAGTAATTCTTGTCGGCGCGATGCGCCCTTCCGACGCGAGTGATGCAGACGGCCCGTCAAATTTGCTGAAAGCCGTTCAAACGATTGTGAGTCCGGACGCTGTCGGGAAAGAAGTGATGTGCTGCCTTGGTGGCAAGATTTATGAGGCGGGAGCGGCCTTCAAGAATGATACTCATTCCTTGGATCCAATATCCGAAACGTCAGTAGATTGGTACTTGCCCCATAATGCCAACACCGGCTTTTTCATTGACAATCTGGAAAAATTGCCTGAAGTGGGAATTGTATATGGCTATGGAAGCGACTCGAATGTTGCTTTGAATGCATTTCTCAATGCAGGATACAAGGGCATCGTGTTCGCCGGCGTGGGAGACGGGAACATGAACAAGGCAACTCTTGACCTGGCTGCGCAGGCTGCGAAAGATGGTGTAATGGTTGTCCGTTCCTCCCGTATCTCTTTTGGGGGAGTATATACGGAAGGCGGTGAGGTTGATGATGAGAAACTTGGCTTTATCGCCTCAGGCTGCCTGAACCCTCAAAAATCCAGGATTCTGCTTATGCTTGCACTCACGGAACCCAGGGACATCAACACCATACGCGCATTTTTTAGTAAGGGAGTCTTTAATATTAAGTAAGCGTAAAAAATAAGTTGGTAAGAAATCCGAAAAGATAGACTATAGCCGCCTAAGCAGTAAGTTTTGTAGCTCCAGAGAGAACGAACCACCACTAGTCCGGACCTTGCGAATATTTAGGATTATCATTTTGTGGAGGACTTCATCACGAACGACAACGGAGTGTATTCAGTATATGACAAGTTCTTCCAGATTTGGTTGTCAAAACGTGGCCTGATCTGACCATCAAGATTTTTCGATAGCCGGAATGAACAATGATCTTGTTGACAAACCAACCTCTGTACTCTGCTCTTATTACTGTTGCGGCTCAAATTATCATATAAATTGGCTCACATTGGCATGATTTGAGCCGAAAAACACTATCTTTGAGCCGAAACCAAATGAAGTTGACATGGACAGATTGTATTTGGACATCCTCAGGTATCTCCAGTACCACCCTGAATCATCACGGTCGGAGATTATGGAAGGCATCGGAACTGATGCCAGCCCCGCCAGCGTCAAGAGAAGGATGGCAGATGCTGTTGCGGCAGGTGATGCGGTGGTCATCGGGGTCGGTCGTGCTACGAAATTCAAGTTGACCGAGAAGGCTCTGCTTCTCATGCCTTTCGACATAGAT
>JAZLLE010000068.1:0-20691 GCA_045597985.1 Bacteroidaceae bacterium
CTTATCGTACTGTTGTTGCTTGTATCATCGTCTCAAAGATCGTCTCTCTCGTATGGAAACCGTTCGTTCCCGAAAGCGGGTGCAAAATTACACCCTTATTTTTTACCCACCAAACTTATCGGACATTATTTTTAGGGAAAACCATATTTTAACAAATCTTTAATAACCGCATGCTATAATGACGTAGATATAAGTAATATAAAAGAGGAGTGAATCATCATATCCACTCCTCTAAATATTAAGTAACGCATTTACTTATTCAGCAGCAGTCTCATTAGCATTAGCCGCAGCGGCCGGAGCCTCTGTAGCAGCAGACTTTCGAGAACGACGGGTCTTAGCCTTTTTAACGGTCTTGGCCATGTTCTCATCATAGTCAACAAACTCTATGAACGCCATCTCTGTTGCATCGCTCTTACGAATACCCAGCTTTACAATGCGAAGATAGCCACCTGGACGGTCAGCAATCTTCTGTGAGATTTCCTTGAAGAGTTCAGTTACAGCTTCTTTGTTCTGAAGATAGCTGAAAACAACACGACGGGAATTGGTGTCGTCCTTTTTTGCCTTGTTGATAATAGGCTCTGCATAAACACGGAGAGCCTTCGCCTTTGCCAAAGTGGTTGTTATTCTCTTACTCTGAATAAGGGAACAAGTCATATTGGCAAGCATAGCGTTTCTATGAGAGGCAGTACGGCTCAGATGATTGAATTTCTTATTGTGTCTCATTATTTAATCTTTATCTAATTTATACTTGGAAATATCGGTTCCAAATGAAAGGTTCAACCTCTCTAGCAACTCATCAAGCTCAGTGAGTGACTTACGGCCAAAATTACGGAATTTCAGCAGGTCGGTCTTGTTGTACTGCACCAAATCACCCAAGGTATCAACCTCAGCAGCCTTCAAGCAATTCAAAGCACGTACCGACAGATTCAGATCAGACAATTTCTGCTTCAACTGCTGACGCATATGAAGGACCTCCTCATCAAACTCGTCATTTCCATCAATGTCAACATTCTCGATTGTAATCTTGTCGTCAGAGAAGAGCATAAAATGATGAATCAGGATCTTGGCAGACTCCTTCAGAGCTTCTTTCGGATGAATTGAGCCGTCTGTAGTAATCTCAATAACCAACTTGTCATAATCAGTCTTCTGCTCTACACGATAAGGCTCAACGGAATACTTCACGTTGCGTATCGGAGTATAGATAGAATCAATCGGAATCGTATATACGTCAGTACAGAACTCCTTATTCTCATCAGCAGGAACATAGCCACGTCCCTTATTGATGGAAATCTCAAACTGAGTTGAAGCCTTGGAATCAAGATGGCAAATAACCAGCTCAGGATTCAACACTTCAAATCCATTCAAATACTTGCCAATATCACCGGCTTTGAACTCCTTGGTGTTCTCAATCTTGATACTGACTTTCTCGTTCTCGATGTCTTCAGTAATCTGCTTAAATCTAACCTGCTTAAGGTTAAGGATAATATTTGTTACATCCTCCTTGACACCTGGAATGGTAGCGAACTCGTGCTCAACACCATCAATTTTAATAGTGTTGATGGCAAAGCCCTCAAGGGATGAAAGCAGAATACGGCGAAGAGCATTGCCAATGGTGATACCGAATCCGGGTTCCAAAGGACGGAACTCAAATTTGCCGTACTTGGCGTCGGCTTCAACCATGACAACCTTATCAGGTTTTTGAAATGCCAATATTGCCATTTGACTACCGCTTATTTAGAATACAATTCAACAATCAGCTGCTCCTTGATGTTCTCTGGAATATCCTCACGCTCAGGCTTGTGAAGGAATTTGCCAGACTTATCCTGCTCGTTCCACTCAATCCAAGGATACTTGCTGTGATTAAAGCCAGCTATTGAGGCATCAATAACCTCAAGAGACTTTGATCTCTCACGAACGCCAACGACCTGACCAGGGAGAACCTGATATGAAGGAATGTTTAGCACCTTGCCATCAACAACAATGTGACGGTGGCTTACCAACTGACGTGCAGCAGCACGGCTTGTAGCAAGACCAAGACGGAAAACGACATTGTCAAGACGAGACTCAAGCATCTGAAGAAGATTCACACCAGTGATACCGTCAGCACGTGATGCCTTATCAAACATATTTCTAAACTGCTTCTCTAAAACGCCGTACATGTACTTAGCCTTCTGCTTCTCAGCAAGCATGACACCATACTCAGAAGCCTTGTGGCGACGACCATTTCCGTGCTGTCCGGGCGGGAACTTTCTGTTCTCAAAATATTTATCAGCGCCATAAATAGGCTCTCCGAACTTACGGGCAATTTTGGTTTTTGGTCCAGTATATCTAGCCATTTCTTTCTAAGATTAAAAATTAAACTCTTCTTCTTTTTGGTGGACGGCAGCCATTGTGTGGCAGCGGAGTCACATCAATAATCTCAATCACCTCAATGCCGGCGCCATGCACAGCGCGGATAGCCCCCTCACGTCCGTTACCCGGGCCCTTCACGTATGCCTTAACTTTTCTCAGACCGAGATCATAAGCAACTTTTGAGCAATCCTCTGCAGCCATCTGAGCAGCATAAGGAGTGTTCTTCTTTGAACCACGGAAACCCATCTTGCCGGCTGATGACCAGGAGATTACCTGCCCCTCTGCGTTTGCAAGAGTTACGATAATGTTATTGAAGGATGAATGAACGTGTAACTGTCCAATTGCATCGACCTTCACATTTCTCTTTTTTGTTGCAACTGTTTTCTTTGCCATGATTCAATTATTTAGTAGCCTTTTTCTTATTAGCGACAGTCTTCTTGCGTCCCTTACGGGTACGTGCGTTGTTCTTGGTGCTCTGACCACGGACAGGCAGACCGTTACGATGACGAATACCGCGATAGCAACCAATATCCATCAAACGCTTAATGTTCAGCTGTACCTCACTGCGGAGGTCACCTTCTACCTTATACTCTGCAGCAATGACTTCACGAATGGCTGCTGCCTGAGCATCAGTCCAATCCTGAGCCTTGATGTCTTTGTCAACACCAGCCTTCTCTAAAATCTTGATAGAGCTGCTGCGACCAATACCAAAAATGTAGGTTAAAGCGATTTCACCCCTTTTGTTTTGTGGGATGTCAACTCCAGCGATTCTTATTGCCATATATCAATTAATTAATTTACTCGAACTTATCCCTGACGCATTTTCATCTTGGGATTTTTCTTGTTGATCACATAAAGACGGCCTTTCCTGCGAACAATCTTACAGTCTGCCGTACGCTTCTTTAATGAAACTCTTACTTTCATATTGTATTTTGTTTATTTGTACCTAAATACTATTCTTCCCTTAGTAAGATCATATGGAGACATCTCCACTCTTACCTTATCTCCAGGAAGAATCTTGATGTAGTGCATCCTCATCTTTCCAGAAATATGCCCGGTTATCTCGTGTCCGTTTTCCAGTCTTATTCGGAACATCGCGTTTGACAATGCCTCAACGATGACCCCATCCTGTTCTATTGCGGATTGTTTTGCCATATTATATTAAAACTCTCTTTCTCCCAAAACTTCTTCTAAATACTGAAACGAGGAAAGAATCTCAGCCTTTCCTGAAAGTACAGCCACAGTGTGTTCAAAATGAGCTGCAGGTTTACGATCAATAGTGCAGACACCCCAACCGTCACCGACAAAGGCAATCCGTCTGTTACCCATAGTGATCATCGGCTCAATTGCAATACACATACCCTTCTTTAGAAGTGTACCGGAACCTCTGCGACCGTAATTCATAACGGCAGGATCCTCGTGCATATCACGTCCGATACCATGGCCAGTAAACTCACGCACAACGCCATAGCCGAAACTCTCGCAATAACTTTGAACGGCATTACCAATATCCCCAAGCCTTTTGCCGGCAACAGCGCACTCTATTCCTTTGTATAGAGACTCTTTTGTAACCTTAAGCAACTGCCGGACATCTGGGGCGACTTCGCCTACACAGAATGTATAAGCAGAGTCACCACAATACCCATTCATATATGTTCCACAGTCTACTGAGACAATATCACCATCCTTAAGAGGCACATCGTTCGGTATCCCATGAACTACCATCTCGTTTACCGATGTGCATAGAGCTGCCGGAAATGGCTCGCCATCCTGATTCGGAAAGCCCTTGAAGGTAGGCGTCGCACCATTGTCGCGAATAAACTCTTCGGCAACACGAGACAATTCAGCAGTAGTAACACCAGGCTTTATAAGTTTAGCCACTTCTGCGAGAGTCTTGCCTACAAGTTGATTCGCTTCACGAAGCAACTCTATCTCATCATCAGTTTTGAGAAAAATCATAGAAAAAATTAATATGCCGACATACCGGAACGTCCTTTGATACGACCAGTCTTAAGAAGACCGTCATAATGACGCATCAAAAGATGACTTTCTACCTGCTGTAAAGTATCAAGTACGACACCAACCAAAATGATAAGTGAGGTACCACCAAAGAACTGGGCAAATGCCTGATTTACACCAAACAATCTTGCGAAAGCTGGCATAATAGCTACGATTGTCAGGAAAATTGCACCAGGCCAGGTAATCCTTGACATAACTGTATCAATATAATCAGCAGTTGGCTTACCAGGCTTGACACCAGGAATAAATCCATTGTTGCGCTTCAAATCCTCGGCCATCTGCTGTGGATTAACAGTGACTGCCGTATAGAAAAGAGTGAACAATATAATCAGAACTGCGTAGATGATATTATACACAGCACTGTCTGTATCCATAAGTTTAAGAGCAAAACCAGACTGCTCACCCGTGCCAAGTATGGCAATAGGAATGAACATTATAGCCTGAGCAAAAATGATAGGCATCACATTAGCAGCATTCACCTTAAGTGGAATGTACTGGCGAGCACCACCAATCTGCCTTCCGCCCTCAATGCGCTTAGCATACTGGACAGGAACCTTGCGCACGCCCTGTACAAGCAATATTGTACCAGCAGTTGCAAGAAGCAGAACTACTATCTCAAACAGGAACATTACAAGACCACCACCTTGGGCACCGCCTGATGTCAGACGGGAAGTAAGTTCTTGCATAAATGCGGATGGAAATCTTGCGATAATGCCAACCATAATTATGAAAGAGACACCGTTGCCGATACCCTTGTCTGTAATACGCTCGCCCAACCAAAGGATAAACGAACTACCAGCTGCAAGAATAATGGTAGAGGTGATAATAAAAGTTGTCCAATCAACAGGAGGATTAATTCCAACACCCATCTGATGTTTAAGATTAATCAGGTACGAAGGTCCCTGAAGAACCAAAATAACCAATGTCAGATAGCGGGTGTACTGGTTGATCTTCATTCTGCCACTCTCGCCTTCCTTCTGCAATTTCTGGAAACTGGGAACCGCGATGGTTAGCAGCTGCAGAACGATGGATGCCGAGATATACGGCATAATACCCAAAGCAAAGATGGATGCATTTGAGAATGCACCGCCGGAGAACATATCCAGCAGAGACAGAAGGCCAGTACTGGTCTGACGACGCAGATTGACCAACATATCAGCATCAATGCCCGGAAGAAGGATGTGGCTACCCAAACGGTAAACAGCAATAAACAGCACCGTTGTAAGGATGCGCTTCCTCAGGTCCTCAATCTTCGAGATGTTCTTCAGCGTATCCCAGTTCTTAATTACAACATAGAGTACAACTGCAACAACTACGAGGATTAAAATGTATTTCAGAAGATTCTCAGCATTCATTGGATTTAAAGTTTAATGGCTGTACCACCTGCGGCCTCAATAGCTGCGGATGCAGTCTTTGAGAAAGCATCAGCCTCAACATCAATCTTGCGAGTGAGCTGACCGCAAGCAAGGATTTTGACAAGCTGTTTTGCGGAAACATAACCAGCCTCAATGAGGTCTGACTTTGCAATCTTATCAACACCTTTCTTATCAGCCAAAGCCTGAATAACATCAAGGTTTATAGCCTTATACTCAATGCGATTAATGTTCTTGAAACCAAATTTCGGAACAATTCGCTGCAACGGCATCTGACCGCCCTCGAAACCAATCTTTCTAGCGTATCCAGAGCGAGACTTTGCACCCTTGCTACCTCTTGTGGAAGTACCACCCAGTCCGGATCCGGGACCACGACCGATTCTCTTTCTGGTCTTGGTTGATCCTTCTGCCGGTTTTAATGTATTTAACTTCATAATCTACTGATTTAAATTATTCAATAACGGTTACAAGATGTCTGACCTTGTAGATCATACCTCTCACTGAAGGATTATCCTCAACCTCTACTGTTCTGTAGAGTTTGTGGAGTCCCAGAGCATCCAATGTCCTAGCCTGATCACCTGGTACACCTATGCGGCTCTTTGTCTGCTTGATTTTAATTGTTGCCATACAAATTACCTCCTTATCCGTTAAATACCTTACTCAAACTGATACCTCTGTTCTGCGCTACAGTGCGGGCGTCACGCATTTCTGTGAGAGCCTTAAGAGTAGCCTTTACAAGATTGTGAGGGTTAGATGAACCCTTTGACTTTGCAAGAACATCAGTAATACCTACACTCTCTAATACGGCACGCATGGCACCACCGGCTACAACACCGGTACCAGGTGCTGCAGGCTTCATAAATACCTCAGCACCGCCAAAACGTGCGGTCTGCTCATGAGGAATAGTACCCTTAAGAACAGGAACGCGTATTAAATCTTTCTTAGCAGCCTCAACACCCTTGGCGATAGCGGCGGTTACCTCACTTGCCTTACCAAGTCCAAGACCGATAATGCCGTTACCGTCACCTACTACTACAATTGCTGCGAAGCTGAACGTACGTCCTCCCTTTGTAACCTTTGTTACACGGTTTATAGCAACGAGCCTATCCTGAAGCTCAACGTCGCTTGGAACTCTTACTTTATTGTTCATAGTAATCGTCGTTTAAAATTTAAGGCCGCCCTTGCGTGCAGCATCAGCCAATTCCTTAACTCTGCCGTGATACAGATATCCATTGCGGTCAAATACCACAGTAGTGATACCAGCCTCCTGGGCCTTCTGAGCAATCAGCTCACCAACTTTGGCAGCCTGCTCCTTCTTCTGCATCTTCTCAAGACCCAGAGATGAGGCAGCAGCTAATGTTGTTCCTTTCAGGTCATCAATAACCTGAACGTATATCTGCTTATTGCTTCTAAAAACACTCATACGCGGGCATTCCGTCGTACCGGAAATCTTATTGCGTACACGAAACTTTATCTTAGTCCGTCTTTCTGTTTTTGCTGACATAATCTTACTTTTTTAATGGTAATTACTTAGCAGCGGCCGATTTACCCGACTTTCTGCGGAGTACCTCGCCTACGAACTTGATACCCTTGCCCTTATATGGCTCCGGTTTACGGAATGAGCGAATCTTCGCGCACACCTGACCGAGCAACTGCTTGTCGCAAGACTCAAGAGTAATGAGCGGGTTCTTATTTCTCTCAGACTTGGTCTCAACTTTGATTTCAGGAGGAAGCTGCATTACGATTGAGTGTGAGTAAAGGAGGTCAAACTTGAGGACATTACCCTCGTTTGACACACGGTAACCAACACCTACAATCTCAAGCTCAGCCTTGAAACCCTCTGACACGCCGACAACCATATTATTCACGAGTGCACGGTAAAGACCGTGGAATGCATGACGCTGCTTGGTATTATCCTGAAGAAGCTCTTCATTCTCAGCAAAAGAGATTACGCCATTTTCGAGAGTCACATTGATTGAAGGATCTATACTCTGTGAAAGAGTTCCTTTCGGTCCCTTGACGGTAACAACGCCATCCTGAAAAGTAACAGTTACTCCTGCAGGAATATGAATTGGCAATTTTCCGATTCTTGACATAGTATTTCTCCTTAATTAATAGACGTAGCAAAGCACCTCACCACCAATCTTAAGCTGTGAAGCCTCCTTATCTGTCATTACACCTTTGGAAGTGGATATAATAGCAATACCCAAACCGTTAATAACTCTCGGCATTTCGCGATAACCGGTATAGCGGCGCAAACCTGGAGTGGAGATTCTCTCCAACTTCTTTATGGCATTGCACTTGTTTACCGGATCATACTTGAGGGCAACCTTGATGGTTCCCTGAGGTCCGTCTTCAATGAACTTATAGTTCAAGATGTAACCTTTCTCAAAAAGGATCTTAGTGATCTCTTTCTTGAGATTCGAGGCTGGGATTTCAACAACCTTATGCTTTGCCTGGATAGCATTGCGCAACCTCGTCAAATAATCTGCAATAGGATCTGTCATAAAATAAAACTTAAATTGATCAGGTCATTCCTGACAATATTTAAAACACTCTCTTTTTCTCACTGTGTGGTAAGATTACCAGCTTGCCTTGCGAACACCCGGGATCAGGCCTTGAGAAGCCATCTCGCGGAACTGAATACGGGAAAGTCCAAACATCCGGATATAACCCTTTGGACGACCAGTCAGTTTACAACGATTATGCTGACGGATCGGGTTAGAGTTATAAGGCAGATCCTGAAGCTTCTGAGCAGCCTCGTATGCGTCAACAGGATCACCCTTACGAACGATTTCCTTCAGGGCAGCACGTTTCTTTGCATACTTAGCAGCCATCTTTGCACGCTTGACCTCGCGGGCCTTCATTGATTCCTTTGCCATATGACTTAATTTTTAGATTCAGATTTGAAAGGCAGACCAAACTCCTTCAGCAGAGCATAACCCTCCTCATCAGTCTTGGCTGTAGTGACGAAAGTAATGTTCATACCCAGAATACGGGTGATGCTGTCAATATTGATCTCCGGGAAGATAATCTGCTCCTGAATACCCAGAGAGTAGTTACCCATTCCGTCAAATTTGCTCTCAATACCCTTGAAATCACGGATACGCGGCAGTGCTACGCGAACGAGTCTCTCAAGGAACTCATACATACGCTCTCTACGAAGTGTAACCATAACACCGATAGGCATCTTCTTACGAAGTTTGAAGTTAGCGATATCCTTCTTGGAAAGGGTAGCTACAGCCTTCTGACCTGTAATGGTGGTCAACTCGTTGATAGCCACATCTATCATCTTCTTATCAGCGATGGCGAGCTTGCCAAGTCCCTGATTGATGACAATCTTCTTCAGGACAGGAACCTGCATTGAAGAAGAATAGTGGAACTTATCCATTAATGCCGGAGCTATACGCTCGACATACTCTTTCTTAAGACTTGCAGTATTGCTCATTACTTAATCTCCTCTCCTGACTTTTTAGAATAACGTACTGTTTTACCCTCCTCGTTCTTTCTACGACCGATTCTTGTAGGAGCACCGGTCTTAGGATCAACGACATTCAGATTTGAAATATGAATGGGAGCTTCCTGCTTGATGATACCGCCCTGAGGATTCTTCGCATTAGGCTTTGTGTGTTTGGAAACCATATTGATTCCCTCTACGATAGCCCTTTCCTTGCTAACGAGCACCTTGAGCACACGGCCAGTCTTTCCTTTATCCTCGCCGGCATTTACAAATACGGTGTCGTTTTTCTTAATATGTAACTTACTCATTGCTTCTAGCTTTTTGAATTAAAGTACTTCCGGAGCAAGAGAGACGACCTTCATATTGACTGCACGCAACTCGCGGGCAACCGGGCCGAAGATACGGCTTCCCCTGATTTCACCGGTATTGGCAAGCAATACACAAGCGTTGTCGTCGAAACGGATATAAGAGCCGTCAGCGCGACGGATCTCCTTCTTAGTGCGAACTATCAGAGCCTTTGAGACAGTACCCTTCTTCAGCTCGCTGGAAGGAATAACACTCTTGACTGATACGACGATAGTGTCGCCGACTGTGGCGTAACGTTTCTTTGTTCCGCCAAGCACACGGATACAGAGGCACTCTTTGGCACCGCTGTTATCACATACTGTAAGTCTAGATTCCTGCTGTATCATGATTACTTAGCCTTTTCAACGATTTGAATCAATCTCCATCTCTTAGTCTTGCTCAAAGGACGGGTCTCCATAATACGGACGGTATCACCTATTCCGCACTCGTTATTCTCGTCATGAGCATGATATTTCTTCGTCTTTCTGACGAACTTGCCATAGATAGGGTGCTTCTCCTTGAACACGGAGAGAACCACGATGGACTTATCCATCTTGTCGCTGATAACGACACCCTGGCGTTCCTTACGCAAATTTCTATTATTCATGCGAACCAATATTTACTTGTTAAGTTCTCTCTTTCTCATCTCAGTCTTCATTCTAGCGATCGTGCGACGAAGCTTTGTGATCTGTGAAGGATTCTCAAGAGGAGAAATGGCATGATTCAAAACCATAGCCTGGTAGTTGGCAGACTCAGCATCAATACGCTCTGCAAGCTCCTGAGTTGACAGCTCTCTGATTTCTGTATTATTCATAACGTCTGGTTTTAAATCAATTATTCATTCTTAAAGTCATAGTCACGTCTAACCACCAATTTGGTTGTGACAGGCAGCTTCTGAGCAGCCAGACGAAGAGCCTCCTTTGCGATTGCGAATGGAACTCCATCGGCCTCAATAATAATACGACCTGGAGTGATAGGGAATACATAACCCTCTACGTCACCCTTACCTTTACCCATACGTACATCAAGAGGCTTCTTGGTGATAGGTTTGTCCGGGAAAACACGTATCCAGATCTGGCCCTGACGCTGCATATAACGGGTTACTGCAACACGGGCAGCCTCAAGCTGACGACCTGTGAGCCAGCAAGTATCCATAGACTTTATGCCGAAAGAGCCGAAAGCAAGCTGATTGCCTCTCATTGCATTACCTTTTGAGCGGCCCTTCTGCATTCTTCTATATTTAGTCCTTTTAGGCTGTAACATAATCCAATTACTATTTACAGTTTTACTTCAACCGATTAACGGTTAGTTTTATTTCTCTTTTTGAAGGGCTTGCCACTTCTCTCGCCTCCACGACCTACCTCCTTACTCTGAGAGAAATTAGGAGCCAAGTCTCTCTTCTCATAAACCTCACCGCGGCAAATCCAAACCTTGATACCCTGAACGCCAACCTTTGTAATAGCGTCAGCCTGACAATAGTCAATATCGGCACGGAATGTATGCAATGGGGTACGACCCTCCTTAAACATTTCTGAGCGAGCCATCTCAGCGCCATTCAGACGGCCTGAGATCTGAACCTTGATACCCTCGGCACCCATACGCATTGTATTGGCAACTGCCATCTTGATGGCACGACGGTATGCTATTTTACCCTCCACCTGGCGGGCAATGTTGTTAGCTACGATAACAGCATCCAACTCAGGTTTCTTAATCTCATAGATATTGATCTGAACCTCCTTGTCTGTTACCTTCTTAAGCTCTTCCTTCAGCTTATCAACCTCAGTACCGCCCTTACCAATGATAAGACCTGGACGAGAGGTGCATACTGTGATGGTGACAAGCTTCAGAGTACGCTCGATGACGATTCTGGAGACGCTGGCCTTTGCCAGTCTTGCATTCAGATACTTGCGGATCTCGGCATCCTCGAACAAACGCTCGTCATACTTGCCAAACCAGCTTGAATCCCAACCTCTGACAATACCCAGACGGTTGCTAATCGGATTAACTTTCTGTCCCATCTTGCTTACTCTTGATTGTCGTTAGTACTCGTTGCAGGTTTTGTATCTACGAAAAGCGTAATATGGTTAGAACGCTTGCGGATACGATAGCCTCTGCCCTGAGGAGCAGGTCTCAATCTCTTCATAGTAACTCCTTCATCAACGAAGACCTTGCTGACGAAAAGCTCGCCGGCCTCAGCCTTACGTTCATTCTTCTGCTCCCAGTTTGCGATGGCAGAACGAAGCACCTTCTCTACATCTTTCGAAGCAGCTTTATTTGAGAAACGCAGTGTGCCAAGAGCACGGTTAACCTCCATACCACGTATCATATCTACTACGAGACGCATCTTACGCGGTGATGATGGAACGTTGCTAAGCTTGGCAAAATACTGGGTCTTTCTGGCCTCTTTGGCCTTCTCAGCTGCCAAATGTTTTCTTTTTCCCATTATCTTGTTTTTTTATTTCAGATAAACGCCGCTTACTTCCTGTTGCCTGAGTGGCCACGGAATGTACGGGTTGGGGCAAACTCACCGAGCTTGTGACCTACCATATTCTCCGTAACGTAAACGGGAATAAACTTATTACCATTATGAACTGCGATGGTATGACCCACAAAATCCGGGGAGATCACCGAAGCTCTAGCCCAAGTTTTCACCACGGTCTTCTTGCCGCTCTCATTCATAGCAAGAACCTTGTCCTCCAATTTCTTGAATATATACGGACCTTTTTTCAATGAACGACTCATATTCTACTTTGGATTTTAGTGATTATTTCTTATTGGCTCTCTCTATGATATACTTTGACGAGCTCTTCTTAGGATGTCTCGTCTTAAGACCCTTAGCATAAAGGCCCTTGCGTGAACGCGGGTGACCACCAGACGCACGGCCCTCGCCACCACCCATCGGGTGATCAACAGGGTTCATAACAACACCACGGTTGTGCGGGCGACGGCCAAGCCAACGTGAGCGGCCTGCCTTACCTGAATGCTCCAAACCATGATCTGAGTTTCCAACACTACCAATAGTAGCCTTGCACTCACCGAAAATTCTGCGAACCTCGCCTGAAGGCAGCTTAATAACGCAATAATCGTTCTCCTTCGAGGTCAGCTGAGCAAAGTTACCTGCTGAGCGAACCAATGAGGCACCCTGACCGGGACGAAGTTCGATGTTGTGAATAATAGTTCCTACAGGAATATCCTTAAGGAAAAGAGTGTTACCAATCTCAGGAGTAGCTTTCTCACCTGACATTAAGGTAGCACCAATCTCAAGACCGTTAGGGGCGATGATATATCTCTTCTCACCATCGGCGTAGAATAACAAAGCGATACGGGCCGAGCGGTTCGGATCGTACTCAATTGTCTTTACGGTTGCAGGAACCCCATCCTTCTCTCTCTTGAAATCAATAAAACGGAATTTTCTCTTATGACCACCGCCAATATATCGGGCTGTCATTTTGCCCTGATTGTTACGGCCGCCAGTAGAAAGC
Source organism: Bacteroidaceae bacterium (assembly GCA_045597985.1). Lineage (GTDB taxonomy): Bacteria > Bacteroidota > Bacteroidia > Bacteroidales > Bacteroidaceae > Colenecus. Next base: position 13,032 of record JAZLLE010000068.1, read on the forward strand.
TTTCCAATAACAAGAGACTTCTCTGGTACTGATGCAGTAATCTCCTCGAAAGTACCAATAACCTTGTGCCTCTGACCTGGGGTTGTAGGCTTGAATTTACGTACTGCCATTTCTATTAAATGTTGCTATAAAAATCTATCGTATCACCCTCCTTCAAGGTAACAACAGCCTTCTTAAACCAATTGGTACGGCCCTTGGTAAAACCTTTACGGGTGTAACGTGACTTGTCTTTTCCCAGATAAATACTGGTGTTCACATCGACAACAGTCACATTATATAATGTCTCTATCTCCTTCTTGATCTCAAGCTTGTTAGCATCAGGAAGTACAATGAACCCGAACCTGTTCGGGAACTTCTCAGTAATGGAGTTCATCTTCTCCGTTACAAGTGGCTTGACTATGCAACTCATCTTTATGCCTCCTCAACTTTTGTTAACATATTGTTGATAATCTCTACAGACTTCTCAGTCACAACAAGTGTGTCAGCGTTCAGAATACTATAAGTATTGACTGAAGGAGCGTTGACTACCTGAGCCTTCTGCAAATTTTGGGCCGACAAAGTTACAATTTTGTCGCTTTCAGGAAGGACAAACAAAGACTTTTTATCAGAAATCTTAAGATTATTTAAGATTTTTACAAATTCTTTAGTTTTTGGAGTCTCAAAAGAGAAGTCTTCAAGAACAATAATTGCATTCTCCTGAGCCTTATAAGACAAAGCGGAGCGACGCGCAAGCTGCTTAACCTTCTTATTCAGCTTGAAGCTATAGTCACGTGGTTTCGGACCGAACACACGGCCACCACCTACCAGTACCGGAGAATTGATGTCACCACGACGAGCGCCACCACCACCTTTCTGACGGCCGAGCTTCTTTGTAGAACCGCTCACCTCACTTCTCTCCTTTGACTTATGGGTACCCTGGCGCTTGTTTGCCAGATACTGCTTGACATCCAGATATATGACATGGTCATTCGGCTCAATGCCAAAGACAGAGTCGTTCAGAACGACCTTCTTGCCAGTATCCTCACCTTTAATGTTATATACGCTAGCTTCCATTACTTCAGAATTGAGACGATTGCACCTTTATATCCCGGAATAGAGCCCTTGATAAGAAGCAGATTGTGCTCCGGAATAATCTTCAAAATCTGCAGGTTCTGAGTTGTAACCTGCTCATTACCCATGTGACCTGCCATACGCATACCCTTGAAAACCTGTGCAGGATATGAGCAAGCACCAATTGAACCCGGTTTACGGCCGCGGTTGTGCTGACCGTGAGTCTGCTGACCAACGCCACCGAATCCGTGTCTCTTAACTACGCCCTGATAACCGTGACCTTTTGATACAGCCACAACGTCAACGAAATTGACATCGCTGAAGAAGTCAACAGTAAGAACATCGCCCAGATTGAGGGCTTTGTCAAAATTCTTGAACTCGGCCAAGTGTCTCTTCGGAGTTACACCAGCTTTCTTGAAGTGTCCCATAAGAGGAGCTGTCGTATTCTTCTCCTTGGCATCCTCGAAGCCAAGCTGAATTGCAGCATAACCATCCTTCTCAACACTCTTGATCTGAGTAACCACGCAAGGACCAACTTCGATAACGGTGCATGGAACATTCTTTCCATCAGCACCGAAGACCGATGTCATACCGATCTTTTTTCCTAATAATCCTGGCATTTCAAATAAAATTTAAGTTACTAAAAAAAACTCTTAATTAAAATCAAACCTTAATCTCAACCTCAACACCACTCGGAAGCTCAAGTTTCATAAGAGCATCGACAGTCTTTGCAGTAGAGCTGTAAATGTCAATCAGTCTCTTATATGCTGACAGCTGGAACTGCTCACGAGACTTCTTGTTTACGAATGTAGAACGGTTGACAGTAAAGATACGCTTATGTGTTGGAAGTGGAATAGGACCACTTACAACGGCACCGGTAGCCTTTACGGTCTTAACGATCTTCTCTGCTGACTTATCAACCAGATTGTGGTCATAAGATTTCAGCTTGATTCTGATTTTCTGACTCATAATACTTTATTTAAATAATACATTAATATATTGCGGACTGAATAAGAGTCATTTGCTATTCCATCCGCGTTCTCACTCTCTTTAAATCAATGATGAATTACCACCCTGCGACTCAACCACCTGTCGAGCCAGCTGATCTGTCATCTGGGCGTGACAGTCATACGACATTGAGGAAGTGGCGCGTCCGGATGTAATGGTCCTCAAAGCAGTGACATAGCCGAACATCTCTGACAATGGCACCTTGGCCTTGATAACCTTTGCACCGGAATGACTTGTCTCCATTCCCTCAACCTGACCGCGACGGCGATTCAAATCTGCAATCACATCGCCCATATAGTCCTCCGGAGTAACAACCTCAAGGCTCATAACCGGCTCAAGAAGAATCGGCGAGGCCTTGATACAAGCGTTACGGAAAGCATACGAGGCGCAAATCTCGAAACAAAGCTCGTCAGAGTCAACAGGATGATCCTGACCGTCAAGAACGGTAACCTTAAGAGAATCCATCTGTGCTCCAAGAAGCACTCCACTCTTTAGACAGGAAGCGAAGCCTTTCTCAATAGATGGCAGATAATTCCTTGGCAATGTATCGCCCTTGACTGAATCAACAAACTGGAGACCGCCCTTCCAATCCGGGTCTGCAGGCCCCACCTCCACTAATATACGCGCGTAGTGCCCCTTGCCGCCAGCCTGTCTCTTATATTCCTCCTCTATGCGCACTGCCTGTCGCACAGCCTCCTTATAAGTAACCTGAGGCTTACCCTGATTACACTCAACGCCAAACTCTCGGCGAAGTCTGTCAAGGATAATGTCAAGATGAAGCTCACCCATTCCGGAGATAAGTATCTGACCACTCTCCTCGTCAGTAGTAACGGTAAAAGTAGGATCCTCCTCTGCCAGATGCTCCAGACCATCTGTCAATTTAGCCATATCCTTCTCAGTCTTCGGCTCGACAGCAATGCTGATAACAGGCTCCGGGAAGTCCATACTCTCAAGTGCGATAGGAGCAGACTCATCGCACAACGTATCGCCTGTGCGAATATCCTTCAAGGCAACTACCGCTCCTATATCACCTGCAGCCACCTCATCAACCTGAATCTGCTTCTTTGAATACATCTGGAACAGACGGGTAACGCGCTCCTTCTTTCCTGAACGGGAATTAAAGATAACGCTACCGGCCTTAACAGCTCCGGAATATACACGGAAGAAAATCAGCTTGCCCACATACGGATCTACTGCAATCTTGAATGCCAGGGCAGCGGTTTTTGCCTCTGACGAAGGATCACGATGCGTAACGGCATTCGTTTTTGGAACAATGCCATCAACGCCTCCGCAATCTATCGGCGACGGCAGGAATGCGCAGACAGAGTCAAGCAGGGCCTGAACGCCTTTGTTTCTGAATGATGAACCGCACAAGACAGGAACCAGTCCACGGCAAAGTGTACCCTTGCGCAATGCACGCAGCACATCTTCAACCGAGATGGAATCCGGATTCTCCAAGTACTTCTCCATCATCGTGTCATCGAATTCAGCAGCACACTCAACCATCTTCTCGTGCCACTCCTGTGCCTCATCGGCCAAATCGGCAGGAATATCTGTAGTTGAATACTCTGCTCCAAGGGTCTCGTCATTCCAAATCACGGCCTTCATATTAATAAGGTCTATGACGCCCTTGAAATTCTCCTCCACTCCCACGGGAATAGCCACCGGACACGGATTTGTTCTCAACATCTCCCTCATCTGAGAAATGACGTTATAGGAATCAGCTCCGGTACGGTCCATCTTATTGATATAAGCAACGCGAGGCACACCATATTTATCAGCCTGGCGCCATACAGTCTCAGACTGTGGCTGGACACCGCCCACCGCACAGAAAACCGCAATAGCGCCGTCAAGCACTCTGAGTGAGCGCTCAACCTCCGCTGTAAAATCGACATGCCCCGGAGTGTCTATCAGATTTATTCTATAAAGCTCATTATTCCACTTCCAGCTTGTAGTAACGGCTGCAGAGGTTATTGTAATACCCCTCTCCTGCTCCTGAACCATCCAGTCCATAGTAGCAGAGCCCTCGTGAACCTCACCCATTTTATGTGTGAGTCCAGTGTAATACAGAATTCGCTCTGACGTAGTTGTCTTACCGGCATCAATGTGCGCCATAATGCCGATATTGCGCGTCAAATGTAAATTCTGGTCAGCCATCGTGGTGAGCTTTATATAATATTAGAATCTGAAGTGTGCGAATGCACGGTTAGCCTCAGCCATACGGTGCATATCCTCCTTACGCTTGAATGCGCCACCGGCATTGTTGAATGCGTCAACTATCTCTGCAGACAATTTGTCTGACATTGACTTACCGCCGCGCTTACGCGCGTATGAAATCATATTCTTCATAGAGATTGACTCCTTGCGGTCAGCTCTGATCTCTGTAGGAACCTGGAATGTGGCGCCTCCAATACGGCGTGACTTAACCTCAACCTGCGGAGTAATGTTGTCAAGAGCCTTCTTCCATATCTCAAGAGCAGACATCTCCTCGTTGGGAAGTTTGCTCTTTACCTTCTCAAGACTCTCATAAAAGATCTCGAATGAAGTGTTCTTCTTGCCATCATACATAAGATGGTTTACGAACTTTGTCACTGCTACATCACCGAAAACTGGATCCGGCAGGATGACGCGCTTCTTTGGTTTTGCTTTTCTCATTTTTCTTAAAGTTTTGTTCGGGCTGTGATTCTTCTTGTTCTTCAACGTCCACGTCTGGACATTTACTCAACCTCAGTTATCAAACCAAAACTGTTAGACATTTACTTCTTAGCTGCTTTCGGACGCTTAGCACCATACTTGGACCTTCTCTGAAGACGTCCTGATACGCCGGCGGTATCAAGAGTACCGCGTACGATGTGATAACGTACACCTGGGAGATCCTTCACACGTCCACCGCGTACGAGCACGATTGAGTGCTCCTGCAGGTTATGTCCCTCACCTGGGATATACGAGTTGACTTCCTTCTGATTTGTCAGACGGACACGAGCAACCTTTCTCATTGCTGAGTTAGGCTTCTTAGGCGTAGTGGTGTAAACTCTTACACAAACGCCTCTTCTCTGAGGACAAGAGTCCAATGCAGGCGACTTGCTCTTATCGTCAAGTACCTGCCGGCCATTCCTCACTAACTGCTGAATTGTTGGCATGTTGTTTTGTTTTTAAATAATATAATAATATAATAGTTTGTCTATTTTTGGCCCGCAAAGTTACAACTAATATTTTAACCGGCAAAAGGTTAGCGGCATTTTATTCACATCGCATTCAAAATTCATACAATTTTCCAAGCCGCGGAAGCACACGGACCAGCCAGGCTGCGGCGTAAACATTTGCATTTTTTATTTACATTAGCAGGAGAAAAAAGAGGAAGCCGTCCGATTCCATTGGGTCCCATTCCACCGACTCCACGAAGCGACGGCAGAGAACCGTCGTTTTGCCAAAGCGAACAGCCAGAGCCATTAGCCGTCAGAGAGTGAGGCGCGCAAAAGCACTTGTGTCAATACGCTTACAACAGCCTCAGCCACTCATCTCAAAGGATATGGTGGTACCATGACAGGCTCTGCTTGCGGCCGTTCGCCATCGCCATCGGCAAAATTCGCATCAAACACCATCCCATGCCAGAAGCGCTCAATGAGCCGGTATCATTCGGAACAAAGAAAGAATATTTACAAGAAAGCAATATGCGAGCGTTCCTTGCGAAACGCCCGCATATTAAAAACCACAGCACAAAAAAACGTCAGGCAAACTTGGAATCGTTCTTGAGAAGATACTCGGCAATCTGAACGGCATTAAGGGCAGCGCCCTTACGAATCTGGTCTCCCACCACCCAGAACACGGTGACATTCGGGTTTGCTATGTCTTTTCTTATACGACCCACGTAAACCTTGTCTGTGCCAGAAAGGAACAAAGGCATAGGATACTCTTTCTCAGACGGATTGTCAATCACCACAAGACCCTCGCCATTTTTGAAAGCGGCGTTCACCTCATCCAACGTGAGAGGACGCTCGGTTTCAGCCCAAATTGCCTCAGAATGGCAGCGTAAAGCGGGTACACGCACGCATGTAGCGCTCACGTTTATATCATTATGAAACATCTTGCGGGTCTCGTAATACATTTTCTCCTCCTCCTTTGTATATCCGCTTGGCTTAAACACATCAATATGGGGAATCAGGTTATAAGCAAGCTGATACGCGAATTTCTCAACCTTGACCGGCTCGCCCGCCAGCGCCTGCCTGTACTGATTTTCCAGCTCAGCCATAGCCGCGGCTCCGGCACCGCTTGCGGCCTGATACGTCGACACCTGAACATTCTTGATCTTCGAAATATCGTTCAGCGCCTTAAGCGCCACAATCATCATTATAGTGGAGCAATTAGGATTGGCAATGATACCTTTCGGACGGACCAGGGCATCCTCAGGGTTAACCTCAGGTACGACAAGAGGCACATTCTCGTCCATTCGGAACGCACTTGAGTTGTCTATCATAATAGTGCCGAACTTGGTTATCGTATCAGCGAACTCCTCAGACGTTCCTCCGCCAGCGGAGACGAACGCTATATCTATGCCCTTAAAGTCATCATTATGCTGCAGGAGTCTCACCTGAAGCTGCTTTCCCTTAAAATTGTAATACGAGCCGGCACTGCGTGATGAACCGAACAAAACCAACTCATCCAACGGGAAGTCACGCTCTTCCAGAACGCGCAGGAACTCCTGTCCCACGGCTCCGCTTGCACCTACGATAGCTACTCTCATATCATATTGTTTTATTTTTGCGCAAAATTAGTTATTTTTGTAAATAAAACAGCAGAGCAATGATCAAGTTGTCCGGCATAACCAAAAGTTTTGGCAGCCTTCAGGTTCTGAAAGGCATAGATATCGAGATTAACAATGGAGAAGTTGTCTCCATTGTAGGTCCGAGCGGAGCAGGCAAAACCACCCTTCTTCAAATAATGGGCTCACTGGACAAACCCGACGCAGGTACGGTAATGTACGATGATACCGACATTTTCAAGTTGAGCGAGAAAAAGCTGGCGGCGTTCAGATGCAACCATATCGGATTCGTATTCCAGTTTCACCAATTGCTGTCGGAATTCACAGCTTTGGAAAACATCATCATCCCATCGCTCATCGCAGGAAACAGCAAGACAAAAGCCATACAAAGGGCAGAAGAGCTTCTGAATATGATGGGGCTGTGGGAGCGCAGGTCACATAAGCCGGCACAACTGTCAGGAGGCGAGAATCAAAGGATAGCCGTTGCGCGCGCTCTGGTCAACAGCCCTGACGTCATATTGGCAGACGAGCCCTCCGGCAGTCTGGACAGCCGCAACAAGGAAGAGCTGCACCAGTTGTTTTTTGACTTAAGGGAAAGTCTTGGCCAGACATTTGTAATCATCACGCACGATGAGACCCTGGCACAGCTGACCGACAGGACAATCAAGATAAAAGACGGACAAGTCTCTGAATAAGAAGATCGGGTAGGAGGTAAATGCTAATCATAAAAGGTATTTCCCTCCTACTTTTGCATTTACCGACCTCCCACACCACCGTACGTGCCGTTCGGCATACGGCGGTTTCGCGCTTTCTCATCCTACGATGTGTGGCAAGTTGTTTTCA
>JAZLLE010000069.1:0-54032 GCA_045597985.1 Bacteroidaceae bacterium
CTGCCATGAGGGTATAATCGTTTCGGTCGTCCCATTTTTGTCTGTCTCCCGTGTTATCCACGAGGATGTACAAACATACTGAATTTTATACAAACAAACTCGTTTTTTGAGCTATTTTTAGCGCAAAATACAAACAAATTCAGTGCTTTTAGGACATAAAAAACAGCGATACAAACAAATTAATTTTTGTCCATATCGCTGATTATAAGTTAGTTATCGCGTAAAAATGCGCTTAATATTCCTCCTCGTTGAAGAAGAAGTCATCATTTGAGGGGTAATCGGGCCAGATGTCCTCTATGCTTTCATAGACATCGCCCTCATCTTCTATCTCCTGTAGGTTCTCTATTACTTCCAATGGTGATCCTGAACGGACAGCGTAATCAATCAATTCGTCCTTGGTTGCTGGCCAGGGAGCATCTTCAAGTTTTGAAGCTAATTCCAAAGTCCAATACATAGTTTCAGATAATTAATATTTGTTTCAGGCCGCAAAAGTAGAAAAAAAACAATTAGTGATACTATTCACCCCAAAAAATCTCATTTGTATCGCTCAAAAAGTTTATACGGCGGGACATAACAAACAGATAATCAGAAAGTCTGTTAATAAAAACCAATGTATTAGGCTCTACCGGATGATTAATGTTAAGTTGAAGGATACACCTCTCGGCACGACGGCAGACGGTTCTGGCAACGTGGCAGACGGCCGCTCCACGGCTACCGCCAGGAAGAATGAACGCCTTTTGTTGTGGAAGGCCTTCGCCGGCAGCATCTATCATCCGCTCTATGCGGGTAATCTCGTCGGTACAGATGCGGCAATTATCAGGCACACGCGTTGTGTCCGTGTCGGTGGCCAGTGTTCCGCCAATGCAGAAAAGACGGTTCTGAATCCATCGGATGTTGTCCAGATCGGATTTATCGGTAATATACGCGGCAAGCAGGCCAAGATTGGCATTCAACTCATCAACAGTGCCGTATGCCTCAAGCCGCACATCGGTCTTTGAGACTCTCTGACCGCCCACAAGACTTGTTGTGCCGTCATCGCCGGTTCCTGTATATATTCTCATAGTCTATAGCTTTGTTTATACATTTTCTTGTCAAAGAAAAGCATTCCTACCGAGCCTTTTGTAATTACGACTCCAGTCTTGTCACTAGCCGCGAGAGTCTCAAACCAATTCTTGCGGTTGCTGCCCCTGATGCCTTCCACTACTATCACTGATTGATCGTTCAAGGACGGGAGCAGTATGTCAACGGCCTCCCTGAAAAAGGCGGTATGGGCAAGATGCACAAAGTCTATTGAATGGCCCTCACCTGTAAATGCCTCCAACATCGCCGGCACATTGCCGCTGCGATACTCAATGTTCGGAAATGTCCCGAGATTGCCCTTTACCTGACTGGTAGCCGGATGTGGGGCGTCAAGAGTAATACAAGGTATCTTGCCCGAGACAGCGGCCAGATATCCGGTGCTTACGCCGCCACCTGTGCCAATCTCCAATATCAGGCGTGGATGAAGGGCATTGACAAGACGGAACAGCATCTGATCAATATTCTCATCGTACTGAGGAAGAAAATCAGGAGCCTTCTCCCAATAATCATACAAATCATCGTACGCATAGTAAGGGAGTTTTTCCTCTATTACGTTTGTAATAAGGTCATACGCCCAGGGTGAGTGGATGCCGAAGCCCTTCCTATTGAGAAAACGGTTTTTAGTTACCTGCATAATCATTCAGTATAATCGTTCAACACAGCCTTTATTACAGCGCTGCCAAGAATTATATCAAGACGTATCGGAATGTGGGCGCTGTCATCTGTCACATAGACTTTCATTGTCTCGCGCTCCGGACCTTTCTTATAATCACGTACTGACAGGCGAAGGCAATCAGTCTTGTTGCCTCTCTCGTCCTTGATTCGCTCCCGGCCCTCGAACACTATGTACTGCACCACAACAAGCTCGCCGTTGACCATAGGAATTTTAACCACATCGCCCTCGGAAAGGTTTGTGGCATCGATGCCTCTGGCATAGCGAAGCATACTGAGCATATCATAGACAGGCTCGTCCCAACTCTCTGAGCGGTCATAGACGACCCGCTCCTGATTGCGGACCAGAAGTTTTACGTTGTGCTTGCCTCCTGAAGTCACAAAATCGGCAGTCTCAATGTTGTGCGTATTCTTCTCGTTCACAATCTTGCAATATTGAATAGGCTCGCCCCTCAGTGTCTGTACAGATGTTATGGTATCGCGCATCTTGAACGCGATATCGGCAAGTTTATTGGTGGTGAGCGTCATCTTCATCTGTACAGCGTCTTTTCCATTAAAGACAGTACGGTTCTCAGAATAGACACCGGTTCCCGCGGCCATTCCCCTGCCTCCCAAAGAGAGACCAAGCCTGTACGTGACAGTCTCAGCCTGGCAAATTGATACACAAAGCAGTGACGCCAAAAAAGCAATTCTGCGAATAGACTTTACCATAATCGTAATTTTTAGTTTGACACTATGACTTGCATGCTCATTCTTGAGACAGGATATCTGAATAAAGGACGGGTGTCGTCCCTGTCTGAGGCAATAACAAAACCATTGTTGTTCAGATCGAAAACAGTGTGACAGGATGGGCACCTTGCCTCACCAATATTCGAGAATGTGACGCGTGTGGATGACCTCTCACAGACAGGACAGGCCAGATCGTATGCGTATATCACACATTCCGGGTTATCCAAGGCTGGTGTGCCTAATATCAATCCGCCAAGCCCCAGAATGAAATCCTTGGATTCCAATTGAGTCATCGGATAGCGTGACTCAACGCCATCATTGTCGGTCACCACCAGACTCGCGCCTGACTGCCGTACGGAAAGAAACACGCCAAGCGAGGTAGCGGTATTATAGGGTGGCACGCTTACATCACACCTGTATCGTACAGGATACTTGCCGCTGAATATAGTGAATGAGTTCTTACAGGACTGCAAGCTCAGCAGACAAACGGCGAAGGCGATGTAGCGCAGATACCTCATTCCCCAGCCAGTTTACTGAATGCCTTGTCAATCTTGCAGAAAGGAAATGCCTCGGTAAGAGCACGCATACGCTCTGCGATACGGTCATTGCAGAGGTTACCGATGCTTCCTTGATGAGTATGATGAATCTGTTTATTTGCTACAAAACAGCCATTTTCGATATCAGCTCCAACCTGTCTGTAGGCATCGCGGAAAGGAACCCCCTGAAGAACCAGGCGGTTTACCTCCTCAACGCTGAAGATTGGGTCATACTTGCTGTCGCTGAGGATATCCTCGCTGACCTTGATGTGCTGTATCATATATGCCACCATAGTGATACAGTCTTCGAGCTCATCAAACGCAGGCAGGAATACCTCCTTTACAAGCTGCATATCGCGGAAATAGCCGCTCGGCAGGTTGTTTGTCATAAGGGTTATCTGCTCAGGTATTGACTGAAGGCGATTGCACTTGGCTCTTGTCAGTTCAAATACGTCAGGATTTTTCTTATGAGGCATAATACTGGAGCCTGTGGTGCAATCATCCGGAAGTTTTATGAAGCCGAAGTTCTGACTGTTGTACATACACGCGTCAAAGGCGAGCTTAGACAAAGTAGCTGCCACTGATGCAAGTGCCGTGCTCACTATACGCTCCGACTTACCTCTTGTCATTTGCGCATAGACCACATTGTAATCCATCGACTCAAAGCCAAGAAGGTCTGTAGTCATCTGACGGTCCAGCGGGAACGATGAGCCGTATCCTGCGGCAGAGCCAAGAGGATTGCGGTTGCAGATATCAAAGGCAGCCTTAAGCATCACCATATCATCCGTCAGACTCTCGGCATATGCTCCCAGCCACAGGCCGAAGGACGAAGGCATAGCCGTCTGCAGATGGGTATAGCCGGGCAACAATATGTCTTTGAAACGGTTACTCTGTGCTATGAGAACATCAAACAACTGATTTACAGAAGATACTATGCCACGAAGCCTGTCGCGCATAAAGAGTTTGAGATCCACAAGCACCTGGTCGTTTCTTGAACGGCCAGAATGGATCTTCTTGCCCACATCACCAAGTTTTCTGGTCAACAGCAGCTCAACCTCGGAATGGACATCCTCAACGCCGTCCTCAATGACAAAGCCGCCCGCGTCAACTAGTACAAGCAGCTCGCGAAGTCCGTCAAGAAGTACCGGAAGTTCATCGGAGTCCAATAGACCAACTGACTCAAGCATCGTTATATGCGCCATTGAGCCGAGAATATCGTAACGGGCCAGCAGCATATCCAACTCGCGGTCACGACCCACAGTATATTTCTGAATCAGCTCGTTGACGGGTTTTCCTTTATCCCAAATAGGTTTCATTGTAAAATATTTTTAGCGATTCCAGTTTGATGGATCCTTTCTCCACTCAACTAAAACCGGCAGACTCTCAGCAGGGACATAGCCCGAATCGACCGCCACCTGAATGAGTGTCTCATAATCGGTAAGAGTGTCCAGTCTGACTCCTGCCTCCCTGAAGGCATCGACAGATGTCTGGAAACCATATGTGAAGGATGCTATCATTCCCACCACGGTGCTGCCTGCATCACGCAGAGCCTGAACTGCCTTCAGACTGCTCCCACCTGTGGAGACCAGGTCCTCGATGACAAGCACACGGCTGCCCTCTGGAAGATATCCCTCAATCTGGTTAGCCATTCCGTGGTCCTTCGGAGCTGAGCGTACATAGACGAATGGCTTGCCAAGCTTGTCTGCCACAAGTGCACCCTGAGCTATGGCGCCTGTAGCTACTCCGGCAATAACATCGTACTCCGGAAAAGCGGCTGTAGCCTCACACAGTGAATCCCTTACTATGCCTCTTACCTCCGGGAAAGAGAGTGTTCTGCGGTTATCGCAATAAAAAGGTGAATGCCAGCCTGATGCCCAGGTAAATGGATTGTCAGGCTTTACCTTAACGGCGCCTGTCTCAAGCAGTTTCTCTGCCACTATACGTTTTGTCTGTTCCATATTCATACAATTAATCAAATTGCGAAATTAGTTTTTTTCCTCTTCCCTTCTGCCATTTGCACAAAAAAACAAGTTCTAAAAAAAGCATAAAATCCTTATTTAATTTAAAAGGGAACCCAAAGTGAGGATTTCTGCGGAAATGTTGTTATTTTTGCCTTTTGTAAGATAAAACCGCACAGTATTTTATGCGTAAGATATTCGGATTGCTTTCAGCGGCGGCGCTGACATTTGTACTGGCCGCCTGTGAGAAAAGTTCAGACAGCCAGCAGTCGGAGGCTGTTATCACATCGTTCTCCATTGGCGATTTCAAGATGATATTCAATGATATAACAGTTGACGGAAGGGATACTGTGGCTGTCAGTACCGTAAGCGGAACTACTGTCAAGTTCTCAATAGACCAGCAGCACAACCTGATATTCAATTCCGACTCACTGCCTGTTGGCTCACAGCTTGACAGCGTAACAACCAAAATCTCGGGCGCCGGCACCTTCAACATACGCAAGACAAGAAAAGACGGCACGACATTCGACACACTGTGGACAGACAAGAGCCTTTTCAATCTTAGCAAGCCACTAATAATCACCGTAACATCAAACGATGACTCATACGTACGCCAGTACACTCTGAAAACGAACGTACACGTATGCGACCCGGACTCAATGTCATGGAGGAGACTGCCCAACACTCTTCCTGCATCTCTGCAGGATATGAGGGCCATTGTGCTGAATGAGGATATTCTGGTGTACGGACTTGACGGTGATGGAAACCCGTCACTGCTTAGCCGCCCCCTCAGAGGTAATGGAGGCTGGAGCGGACCGAAGTCTTGTCAGGGCCTTGACAAAGATGCCAGATGCAAGTCTGTCACTCTTCACAATGGCACTCTGGCAATGCTTGACGGGAGCAGGATTATGACATCCACCAACGGCACAGAATGGAAAGAGGCAGGCAATGACTTACAGATATCATATCTGATTCCTTTCCCGCAGACTGGCGACGGAGGCACAGCCTGGGCTGTTTCTGCCGACGGATGGATAGCCAGCTCAACTGATCTTGCAGTCTGGACAAAGGTTCAGGAGGTACCAGAGTCATTTCCAATTGCGGAGATCAACGGCCTCTGCTATCCTCTGTCAAGCAACGAGTCCATTCTCAGATATGTCATAGCCGGTATTGACACAAAACTGAATCCTGAGCATTCTGAGATCTGGACAAAGCTCTCCACAGAAAAGATATGGACAAGGACCGAGACCGCTGAGAACCACAGCCTGCCCTGCCCGTCTCTATCTACCCTTTCGGTTATACAATACGATGGAGACCTCTATGCTTTTGGCGGGAAAGGTCGTCTGAACGGCAGTGACATCGCTCCGCTCAAAAGTTTCTATCAGTCATCCGACAATGGAATAACCTGGCGTGACTGCTCCGCATTCTTCGACTCATTCAACACCTGGAACAGATTTATGAAGTTCCCCGCAGAGCTTCAGGGATGCAGTGATGCTTTCTGCTATGCTGTAGATAAGTATAACAACATCTGGATCATCACCGATGGAGACTCCGGCGTATGGCGTGGATACATAAACCGTCTGTACTCAAAATAAACGGCAAATGCGCTCACTTAGGATAGGAACCATCATACTTGCGGCACTGACGCTCTGCCATCAGGCAGCTGCTCAGGACGAGACCGAATACCTTATGGAGGTTGGTCCGGCAGCCGGAGTCTGTTTCTATATGGGTGATGCGAATCTCAAGCTTTACAACAACACCAGGCCTTTGGGTGGTGTAGTTGCAAGATATAAGTTCAATCCAAGACTTGCATTGAAGGCCAATCTGACAGTGGCAGGCATCTCCGGAAGCACAGCCGGAATAAAGGGCCGCACATTTCCAGAGGAGATAACGTTCAGCCGCACCCTGTACGATCTGGGTGTTCAGGTAGAGGGTAATTTCCTGGCATACGGCACAACCACTTACAACGATTGCCACCGGCTGGTGCCATACTATCTGATTGGAATAGGAATGACATTCGCGTCAAAACCTGAGAAGAACGACCTTGCAGCCAATTTCCCTATTGGAATTGGTGTAAAGTACAAGCTTGCCAAGCGGCTAAACGTAAGTCTGGAATGGACTATGAGGTTCAGTACCTCAGACCGTCTGGATGTGAGCAGCCACGCTGGTGAGGACCCGTTCCAGATAAAGAGTGGATTTATGAAGAACCGCGACAGCTATAGCTATACTATGCTGACGCTTACATACGATATTTTCGCAAAACCCTGCGATTGCAACTAAAAACAGAGGAATATGCTATACGAGGAAATGATTGACAGACAAAGGATACCCACCCACGTAGCCATTATTATGGATGGAAACGGCAGATGGGCCAAACAACGTGGAATGGAACGCAGCAAGGGCCACTCCGCAGGAGTAAAGAATGTCTGGAAAATCGCTGAATGCGCCGTAAGACTGGGCATCAAATATCTGACTCTATACACTTTCTCTACAGAGAACTGGAAAAGGCCGGAGAAGGAGGTCAGAACTCTGATGACTCTGATTATGGACAATATTGAGGAGGATATCTTTATGAGGAATAACGTCAGACTCCGCATAATAGGAGATCTTGAAAGAATTCCCCTGCTCGTACGCAACAGAATCAAGACCTGCCTGAAGACTACGGAGAACAACACAGGCTCACAGCTTGTCATCGCCTTGAGCTACTCCTCTAGGTGGGAGATCACACGCGCTGCGAAAATGCTGGCTGAGGATGTCAAAAGCGGCAAGATAAAACCCGAGGACATTGATGAGGATACCTTCGCATCCAGATTGGACACCAACTTCATGCCAGATCCGGACCTGATTATCCGCACTGGCGGTGAGATGCGTCTGAGCAACTATCTGATGTGGCAGGCATCATACTCAGAGCTCTACTTCACAGATGTTTTCTGGCCGGATTTTGTTGACGAGGAGTTTTGTAAGGCTATATACAGCTACCAACATAGAGAAAGACGTTTCGGAATGACAAGCGCTCAAGTATCAAATAACGGAAGTGATAATGAGAATTGACAGATTTACAAGATATTTCCTGACAGGACTGCTGTTGTGCGGATTATGTAATCCACCCGCATATTCACAGGAAAACGCGCTTCAGGAACAAGAGGAGGCAACAGATACGGATGAGGTCGTAATTGAGAATCCGGTAATTCTCTACTCGGGAACAAAAAAGAGTTATATCATTGGCGGTATCACCGTAAGCGGAATTGATGACTATGAGGATCAGATGCTTATCAATCTCTCAGGACTAACCGAGGGCCAGAAAATCTCTATTCCTGGAGATGAGATATCAAATGCGGCAAAGCGCTACTGGAAACACGGAATGTTCTCATACGTAAGTATCTCCGCCACAAAGATAGTAGGAAACAAGATTTACCTGAACATCAGCCTGGCATTACGCCCGAAGGTCTCGGAGATTGTATATCATGGTGTAAAGAAAGGTGAGCAGGATGATCTGGACGAGAAGATCGGACTGATTAAAGGAGGACACATCACTCCCAATATGCTGGACAGGTCCGAGAGGCTTATCCGCAGGTACTACGATGATAAGGGCTTCAAGAATGCCCAGATACGCGTGACACAGCGCGATGACCCTTCGGCCGACAACCGTGTATTCGTTGATGTCTATATTGACAAGAGAGACAGGATAAAGGTTCATCAGATTCATCTGAACGGCAACGAGGTCCTTACAGACAAGGCCATAAAGAAGGTTCTGAAGAAAACCAACGAGAAAGGCTATCTGGCTGATTTCTTCCGCCCCAAGAAGTTCATTGACGCGGAATACGAGAAAGATAAGAAAAGCCTCATAGACAAATATAACGAGCTTGGCTACCGCGATGCCATTATCCTGGCAGACAGTATCAGGAACTTCGATGACAAGACGATAGATGTCTATCTTACCGTAGAGGAGGGAGACCAATACTATCTGCGCAACATCAACTGGATTGGCAACACGGTATATAACAGCGAGGACCTGGCAACGCTCCTCAAAATGAAGAACGGAGATGTCTATAATCAGAAGAAACTGAAGGAAAGGACATTGGACGATGAGGACGCCATCGGAAACCTCTACTATAACAACGGATATGTATTCTACCGCATGGACCCGGTTGAGGTCAATGTGACAGGAGACAGCGTAGATCTTGAGATGCGTATCGTTGAGGGTCCGCAGGCTACTATTAATAAGGTGAACATTTACGGAAACGACCGTGTCTATGAGAATGTGATACGTCGTGAGCTATATACCCGTCCAGGCGATTTGTTCTCGAGGGATGCGCTGGAGCGTTCCTACCGCCAGATTGGTCAGATGGGACACTTCAATCCTGAGGCAATTGACCCACAGGTAAAGCCCAACGTCTCAGATGGAACTGTCGATATAGACTGGAATCTTGAATCCAAGTCAAACGACCAGATTGAGCTCTCTGCCGGATGGGGACAGACAGGTGTAATTGGAAAGGTGGCGTTGAAGTTCACAAACTTCTCCATGTATAACCTGTTCCACAAAAGCGACAACAAGCGTTTCCTTTTGCCACAGGGTGACGGACAGACATTCTCAATCAGCGGTCAGACAAACGGAAGCTACTACCACTCTTACAGCGTATCGTTCTTCGAGCCCTGGCTCGGAGGCAAGCGCCCGAACTCTATGTCGGTAAGTTTCTTCTACTCAAAGCAGACTGACATCAGCGACACCTATTACAACTCCAGCTACTACAACAATTACTATAATTATATGTATGGTGGTTATGGCATGTATGGCAACAACTATTACGGCAACAACTACTATAACTACGAGTCATATTACGATCCCGACAAATACATCACGTTGTTGGGAGGAGCCATAGGCTGGGGAACACGTCTGCACTGGCCTGATGATTACTTCACATTCTATGGCGAGCTTTCGTTCACAAGGTACAAGCTTAAGGACTGGTCTTACTTCCTGATCAACAACGGTACCTGCAACAACCTGAATTTAGGCCTCACACTCAGCAGGAACACCACCGACAATCAGATTTTCCCGAGAGTAGGCTCCGAGTTCTCACTCAGCGTGTCATTCACACCGCCTTACTCGCTGTTTGACGGCATAAACTATGAGGGACTGGCAAACGACAGGACATCGGCCACATACCAGGATGAGTTGCAGCAGAAACACAAATGGATTGAGTATCACAAGTGGAAATTCCGTGCAAAGACATATACCACACTGGCAGGAGGCCAGAAAAGGAATCTTGTGCTGATGACAAGAGCTGAGTTCGGTATCCTGGGACACTACAATGCATTCAAGCGCTCACCTTTCGAGACCTTCTATGTTGGAGGTGACGGTATGAGCGGCGCATCATATACATACGCCACAGAGATTGTGGGTCTTCGCGGATACCAGAACGGAAGTCTTACACCCAGTGGTGAGGGTTATGCCTACTCCCGCCTCTCGGCAGAGCTGAGATATCCGCTTATGATGGAGAACTCCACTACCATCTATGCTCTGGCGTTCGTGGAGGGCGGTAATGCCTGGACAGACATCAAGCAGTTCAATCCTTTCGATATGAAACGCTCGGCAGGTGTGGGCGTCAGGGTATTCCTCCCGATGATTGGTATGATAGGACTTGACTGGGGCTACGGATTTGACCCTGTATATGGCTCACGCGAGTATGGCGGCAGTCAGATACACTTTATCCTTGGTCAGGAGTTCTAAAATGCATTTCTTAATTTTTGATAAAATATCCGTATAAACAATAAACATACAGATGATTTTAATCTTTAACCCAATTCAAGAATCAAATAGGTGTAACTGAAATTTGAACGATATGAAAAAGTTAGTAGCAGTTTTCTCAGTGTTGTGCCTGATGGCAGTGTCGGCAGGAGCACAGAAGTTCGCGCTTATCGACATGGAGTATATTTTAGGCAAGATACCGGCATATGAGCGTGCCAATGAGCAGCTTAACCAGTTATCGAAGAGATGGCAGGCCGAGGTGGAGGCAATGTCGCAGGAGGCGCAGACCCTCTACAAGAACTATCAGAACGAGGCTTTGTTCCTTTCCGAGGAGCAGAAGACCAAGAAAGAGGATGAGATTGTAGCAAAGGAAAAGGAGGCAAGCGAGCTTAAACGCCAGTATTTCGGCCCGGAAGGTGAGCTCTACAAGAAACGTGAGAGCCTGATGGCACCTATTCAGGATGAGATATACGAGGCTGTCAAGTCAATAAGCGAGGCAAAGGGATACTCTGTTGTAATAGACAGGGCATCTGCGGGAAGTATGATATACGCCTCTCCAAAGATTGATATCAGCAACGAAGTTCTTGAAAAGATGGGTTATTCAAATTAATTGCCTATTTTTGCGATACGGTAATATTTATTGAATTTTTAAACAGACACAATATGAAGAAATTATTGATGATGGCGCTTCTGCTTGCGCCGGTATGCGTTTTCGCACAGAAATTCGGACACGTTGACTCAGGTACAATCATCCAGCTTATGCCGGAATACACCCAGTCTCAGAATGAGCTGCAGACACTGCAGAAACAGTATGAGGACGAGCTTTCGTACCTGAGGGATGAGCTCACCAAGAAGAACGATGACTACGAGGCACAGGCTGCCACTCTGCCAGACAACATCAAGCAGCGCCGTGAGCAGGAGCTTCAGGATCTCTACAACAAGATGCAGCAGTTCTACGCTGACAGCCAGACCAATCTTCAGAATATGTCAAATGAGAAGATGGCTTCCATAACAAGTAAGGTGCTCAAGGCAATCCAGGAAGTTGGAGATGAGGGTGGGTACGTCTGCATTTACGATTCAGCCGACGGGATGATTCCATACGTAAGCAAGACTCTGACCACAGATGTAACCGATCAGGTTAAGGCAAAGCTGAACATAAAGTAAAACCTATAGTATCTATGTACGGGGAGCGGGAAACCGTATTCCCCGTATTTTGTTTTAAGCATGAGACGAATTACTACCATATTACTTACACTTGCCGCCTCCTTGACTATTTGCGCTCAGGAGGGCCGTTTCGGATACATCAATTTTAGCGAGACAATAAAGATGTTGCCGGAATACGCAAAGGCACAGGAGTCTGTCAGGCAGCTCCAGAATGAGTACGCCAAGGAGGTTGAGCGTTCTGAGACTGAGTTCTACAGACAATACACCGAATATCTGCATGGTCAGGACCTTCTCTCCGCTACTATTGTTATGAAGAGACAGAAGGAACTCCAGCAACTGTACGACAACAGTATGACCTTCAAGAAGAATTTCAGGGATTCCCTGAATGTAGAGCGCAAAAGGCTTCTGGAGCCATTGGAGCTGAAAGTAATGAAATCGGTCAACAAAATTGGCAAGAAACTCAGACTGGACTATGTAATAGACTTGTCAGCCCACACATATCTGTATATCGACGATGAGAAGGGAGTTGACATATCGCACGATGTATATAAAGACCTTGGCATAGAGTATCAGCCGAAAAAAGGCGATGAGAATCCACAGCAGAGAATATCATCAACCAAATAAGCAAACTAAAAACTGAAAAGGATATGAGACAGACAGTATTTCCCGAAGAGGCAGGCCCTATTGGTATTTTTGACTCAGGATATGGCGGACTTACTATTCTGTCGCGCATCAAGAGGCTTATGCCTCAGTATGATTATCTCTATTTCGGTGATAACGCAAGAACCCCTTACGGCACACGCTCGTTCGAGGTTGTATATGAGTTTACATCGCAGTGTGTGGAGAAGCTTTTTGAGATGGGATGCCATCTTGTGATACTGGCCTGCAATACAGCATCGGCAAAGGCATTGAAGAGCATACAGGTAAACGACATCCCGCGAATGGACGAGCAGAGACGCGTGCTTGGCATCATCCGCCCTACGGTTGAGTGCATCGGCAATATCACACAGAGCAGGCATATCGGCCTTCTGGCCACACCAGGAACCATCAAGTCTATGTCGTATCCTATGGAGATACACAAGCTGTTCCCTGATATCAAAGTATCGGGCGAGGCCTGTCCATTATGGGTACCGCTGGTTGAGACTGGCGAGAGCAACTCTGAAGGAGCCGACTTCTTTATTGAGAAGCACGTAAGGAACCTGTTGGCCAAAGACAGCCTTATTGACACAATCGTACTGGGATGCACCCACTACCCTATCCTCATAGACAAAATACGCAAGTATGTGCCGGAAGGCATCAAGATAGTAAGCCAGGGAGAATATGTGGCTGAGGCATTGAAGGACTATCTCGCCAGACATCCGGAGATAGATGAGAAGTGTACCAAAAACGGAACCTGCAGATATTTTACCACTGAGTCCGCGGACTCTTTCCTGCCATCGGCATCGCTCTTCATGAACGAGACGATAGTTGCGCAAAGCATACAGATTTAAATCTCACGCTCTTTCTGCTGACCTACAAAACGGTCTGCGATCTTCCTTATGGGCCACATTGAGAGTAATGTGACCAAAATCACTGTTATCAGAACAATAATTACGTCGGAGACCTTCACCGCCACAGGATATGAGTCAACAATGAACCCTCCATTAGCTCCGAGAGGGATAAATCCGAAATGCTGTTGGAGAAGGGCAAGAATAACTCCTAAAATAAGTCCGCCTAATGCGCCTATTAATGAAATGAGGAGTCCGTCATATACAAACACCCTCCTTGCCGCATCACGCCACAAGCCAAGGCTTACAAGAAGCGAGGTATCTTCCTCCTTATCCACCATCAGCATTATCAGCGAGCCTATTATATTGAAGCTTGCTATGAGAAGTATGAATGCCAGAAACAGGAACGATACAAATTTCTCCAACCGCACAACCTTGAAGACATCGGCCTGCTGGTTATAGCGATCCAAAGCCTTATATCCATCTCCCAGAATACTCTGTATCTCATTGCAGGCTCTGGCTGGCGAATATCCCTCCCTAAGCTTTATCTCCATCGAATACACCTCACTGCCATACCCAAGCAGGCGTCTGGCCAACCCTAACGATACAAGCACGTAGCTGTCGTCGTAAGGTTGTTGATTGACCTGAAACACCAGCCCTGCGGCAAACACCTTCACACTGTTGAAATTCATAGCAGGATTGGACATATTGACCTTCCCTCCCCTTTTGGGAGCATACAACGTAAATGGCGTAACCGGCTGGATGCCACAATCAAGAGTGTTCATAAGGCCCACGCCCGGGATGGCATACTCGCACACATTGTCCTTGAAAAGGAACTCTCCATTGCCTCGCAGAATGTTGTCAAGGGCATAGACATCGCATACATTATCCTCAACTCCCCTTACAGTAACTATCTGCTGAGAGTTGTTGTAGCGTATCAAGGCCTGCTCCTCAAGGGTATAAGTGTAAGCCTCAACGAATGGAAGCTCCCTGACCCTTCCAAGAGCATCCTCATCAGGATTGAATACCTTCCCTTTTGCCGCAACCACCCTGACATCAGGATCAAAGTCTGTGAAAAGAGACTCCATCAGCTTGTGAAATCCATTAAACACAGACAATGTACATATCATAGCCAGAGACGCAATGGCTATTCCCGCCATAGTGATGCCCGAAATGATGTTTATCACATTTCTGGACTTAGGCGCGAAAAGATACCTGCGGGCTATGAAAAAGGGAAGATTCACCAGTACTATTTTTTAAGAAGCTCGTCTATATGCTCCATATAATCCAGAGAGTCGTCCAGGAAGAAACGGAATTCCGGTATCACTCTGAGCTGGAAGCGTACCCTCTGCGCAAAATCAAAACGCAAAGACTTTACATTATCGTTCACGTTCTTCACTATCTCCGCGCCCTTGTCACTCGGGAAGACGCTAAGATATACATTGGCATTCTGCAAGTCGTTGCTTACCTTCACCCCACTGACGCTGACAAGCATCCCTTTGGTAAGCTTGGTCTGCTGAAGAAACATCTCACTGAGTTCTTTCTGCACCAGTCTTGAGATTTTCTGTTGTCTTGTACTATTCATATACCTAACCTATTTCTTTCTGATAATAGTAATTCCATCGCGAATGGGAATCATCGCCACCTCCACCCTGCTGTCGGCGGCCACAATATCGTTGAAACGCCTGATGGCCTGAGTCTGGGCATCCCTGTCATACTCCCGCTCAACAACGTGCCCGTCCCACAGAGTATTGTCGGCAATGATAAAGCCTCCGCTGCGGACATACCTCAATACCAAATCATAATACTGCGGATACTCGCGCTTCTCGCCGTCAATGAAAGCCATATCAAACTCCAGTCCCAGCTGAGGCACCACCTTAAGAGCATCGCCAGTATGACATACAATCCTTTCTGAATACGGAGAGCGACCCACCCATTTAAGGATGAAATCCTCAAGCTCATCGTCAGCCTCTATGGTATGCACCACACCACCATCCGGAAGTCCTTCAGCTATGCAAAGGGCAGAATAGCCGGTGAACGTGCCTATCTCCAGCACTTTCCGGGGAGATATCATCTTGGTAAGCATCTTAAGCAGCCGGCCCTGTATGTGTCCGGAGGCCATTCTTGGATTAAGCAGACGGATATTGGTCTCACGGTAAAGAGCATTGAGCAAATCGCCCTCCGCCTCTATGTGAGTTGAGATATACTCCTCGAGCATCTCCTCACCAGTGTATCCTGTGCCTAAATTCGTCATATTCCGATTTTCCGGCTCATATTTTGTAAGGTGGCAGTAAAAAACTACCTTTGAGCCCTATTTCACTGCAAAAATAGTGGTTTTTTTATAAATACACTGATTGTGGATAATACAGAGGCCCTAAAACGGTTCAGACAATATCTGGCGCTGGAGAAATCCTTGTCGCCCAACACCTTGCAGGCCTATCTGGACGATGCCGGCAAATTACTATGCTTTCTGGAAGACGGGGGCATATCCCTGAGCGATGTCACCCTTGAGCATCTGCACTCATTCATTGCGGCATTGTCTGATATAGGCATATCCGCCCGCTCCGAGGCCAGAATCATATCAGGAATACGCTCATTCCTCAAATTTCTTGTATTGGACGGATTCATAGAGAAGAATCCTTCCGAGATGCTGGAATCGCCCAAGATTGGTATGAGAATACCCGAGGTGCTCACAACCGATGAGATTGACCGCATTATCGACTCCATTGACAGAAGCACGCCATCCGGCCAGAGAAACAGGGCGATTCTTGAGACTCTCTACAGTTGCGGCCTGCGAGTATCCGAGCTATGCTCATTGAGATTATCCGAGATTTACTCCGATGAGGGATTCATAAAAGTGACCGGAAAAGGCAGCAAGCAGAGACTCGTGCCGATATCCGGACGGGCAATTCACGAGATTCAGCTCTACCTGACCGACCGGTGCCACATTGACATCAAAAAAGGCTTCGAGGATTATCTCTTTATCAGTTACCGCACAGGGAAACCACTCAGCCGTGTGATGGTATTCGATATAATAAAGAGCCAGACCCGTCTGGCAGGCATATCAAAAACAGTGAGCCCACACACTTTCAGACACTCATTTGCCACACACCTTCTGGAAGGTGGCGCCAACCTTCGTGCCATACAATGTATGCTCGGACACGAGAAAATAGCAACTACGGAAATCTATACACACATCGACAGGAGCCGTCTTAGAGAGGAAATAATAGCTCACCACCCTAGAAATTGCGTTAAATAATAAAAAAAGGCATTTGCAACAACGCATTGAATCAAATTTGATTAATTTTGCATATTGATATAGTTTGGAGATAATCTTAATTAATTAACTTAATAGAAAAACGACTATGTTTAAAGCATTGCGCTATGCGCTTTTGAGCGCAGGAATTCTGCTTCTGGCATCTTGCAAGTCTGATATGGCTTTGTCAGAAGACTATTTTACCGTAACACCTCAGATTCTTGAGGAGGTAGGCGGTCAGGTACCAGTATCTGTAAGCTGCTATTTCCCGGCTAAGTTCTTCGACAAGAACGCTGTAGTAACCGTTACTCCGGTACTCAAGTGGAACGGTGGTGAGGCCAAGGCCGACGCTATTACATTCCAGGGCGAGAACGTAAAGGGCAACAACCTTGTAGTTCCTGCAAAGGATGGTTACACCTATACAGTGAAGTTCTCATTGCCATATCAGCCTGAGATGGCAAAGTCTGAGCTCTTCGCTGATTTTGACGCAACCGTAAAGGGCAAGCAGATTGACATCCCGTCAGTAAAGCTGGCCGACGGCGTTATCTCTACTGAGAATCTTTACACAAACGCAGCATCAAATGCCAACAGCGCATACTCAGAGGATGCCTTCCAGCGCATCATCAAGCAGGCTCAGGAGGCTAACATCATGTTCGCCATCCAGCAGGCCAACATCCGTCCGGGTGAGACCACAAGCGATGCCATCAAGGCTCTCAAGGAGTCATTCAACAATGTTGTCAATGACACCAAGAACTATGGCGTTGACAATGTTGAGGTATCTGCATACGCATCACCTGATGGCGGTATGAAGCTCAATGACAATCTTGCAAGCCAGCGTGAGAAGAATGCTGTCAACTACGTAAAGAACGAGATGAAGAAGAGCAAGCTCAACACCAACCTCGACTCCAAATATACCGCAGAGGACTGGGACGGCTTCAAGGCATTGGTTGAGAAGTCAAATCTTCAGGATAAGGACCTTATCCTTCGCGTTCTCTCAATGTACAGCGACCCGGAGCGTCGTGAGACTGAGATAAAGAACCTCTCATCAGTCTATGGTGAGCTCGCAGACGACATTCTGCCTCAGTTGCGTCGCGCACGCCTTACTCTGAACTATCAGATTATCGGCCGCAGCGATGATGAGATCAAGGACGCATACAAGTCAGATCCAAAGGTTCTGAGCTGCAACGAGCTGCTCTATGCCGCTACCCTGACCGACAAGGCCGCTGAGAAGAAGGACATCTACACAACCACCACCAAGCTGTATCCGAACGACTATCGCGCATACAACAACCTTGGTCTCCTGGCATTTGAGGATGGTGAGCTTGACAAGGCTCACGAGCTCTATCACAAGGCTCTCTCACTGAACTCAACAGCACCTGAGATTCATACCAACCTTTCAAACATGCTGCTCGCTCAGGGCAAGCTCGCGGAGGCTCAGAACCATCTGTCAAAGGGTGGCAACAGCATTGAGAACGCTCAGGCTCTTGGTACCAGCTACATCGCTCAAGGCCAGTACGCACGCGCTCTTGAGTCACTGAAGGGCTCCAACACCGAGTCTGAGGCTCTGGCTTATATCCTCAACAAGGATTACACCAATGCCCTGAAGGTTCTCAACGCAATCAAGAACCCAACCGGCAACACCTATTATCTGAATGCTCTTGTAGCTGCCCGTACAAACGATGCAGCCGCAGTTGCACAGAATCTGAAGAAGGCCATCGCAGCCGACGCCTCACTGAAGGCAAAGGCAGCCGCCGACCTTGAGTTTGCTAAATTCCAGGATGCCGTAAAGGCCCTTTAATACAGCAATTCCAGTGATAGCGCCGAAAGATGAGCTTACGGCGCTGCTTACTCTCAGCAAGATTGAGAGATTAGGACCTGCAAAGGCTAGACTGCTATACCAGCAGACAGGCAGCGCCCTGGAAATCTTCAGGAGTCACAGGAATCTAAATAACATTTTACCCGGAGTCACACAATGCCTTACCGAGGCATTGGATGACTCCGGGTCTCTTTTTGCCGCTGAGCGCGAGCTTGAGTTTATAAAAGAGAAACACATTAGATACCTGACAATTGAGGACGCAGACTATCCCGCCCGCCTCAGGGAGTGCGAGGATGCCCCCTTAGTGCTGTTCACATTGGGAAACATCAATCTGAACGCACCACACATAGTAGCCATAGTAGGCACCAGAAAAGCAACCATCTATGGAAAACATCTAACCGACAAGTTCGTAAAAGAGCTGGCTGAGCTGTGCCCCGACACTCTTATCGTAAGCGGTCTTGCGTTCGGAATTGACGTATCGGCACATACCAACGCAATGGAGAACCATCTGCAGACAGTAGGTGTACTGGCACACGGTCTTGACCAGATATACCCCGCCAGCCATCGGAATGTGGCCCGCCGGATGCTGGAAAATGGTGGCCTGGTAACCGAATTTATGAGCGGAACCACACCATTCAAGGCAAACTTCGTTCAGAGGAACAGAATTGTGGCAGGAATGTCCGATGCTGTTGTAGTAGTTGAGTCAGCCTCAAAAGGAGGCTCACTGATAACCGCAGAGATAGCAGAGAGTTACTGCCGCTCCTGCTTTGCATTCCCCGGAGCCGTAGGCGACCCGACATCCGCAGGATGTAACGAGCTTGTCAGAAGCAACCGTGCAGGCCTTATACAATCCGCCCTTGACTTTGTGAACGATATGGGCTGGCATATACACGCAACAGAGCCCATACAGCAGCAACTATTCCCCGAGTTGGATGGCATACAGCAAAAGGTGATGCAATGTCTTGAGAAGGCCCCGAAAGGCCTCCAGCTGAACACTCTTGTCGTAGAGTGCGACACGCCGGCCGGAGAGATGATATCCACCCTGCTTGACCTTGAGATGAAAGGTCTGGTCAAATCACACCCTGGCTGCCTGTACACGCTCAAATAAGCAAATAAAAGGTGGGCCTTGAGGAAACCCAAGGCCCACCTTATTATATATATGTGTCGGCTTAGTCTTTCAGCTTGGCCTTGATGAACTCGCGGTTCAGGCGGGCGATATTGCTGATTGAGATGCACTTCGGGCACTCGGCCTCGCAAGCGCGTGTGTTGGTGCAGTTACCGAAGCCCAGCTCATCCATTTTGGAGAGCATTGCCTTGGCACGTCGGGCAGCCTCAACCTTACCCTGTGGCAGAAGAGCCAGCTGGCTTACCTTGGCGCTGACGAACAGCATTGCCGAACCGTTCTTGCAGGCTGCCACACAAGCACCGCAACCGATGCACGATGCCGCATCCATCGCAAGGTCGGCCTTCTCCTTAGAGATAGGTGTTGAGTTTGCATCAGGCACACCACCGGTATTGATTGATACATAACCACCGGCCTGCATAATCTTGTCGTAGGCGCGACGGTCAACCATCAGGTCTCTGATTACCGGGAAACCGGCTGAGCGCCAAGGCTCAACAGTGATGGTATCGCCATCCTTGAAACGACGCATATAAAGCTGGCAGGTAGTAGCACCTGTGGCAGGTCCGTGCGGATGACCATTCACATAGAGTGAGCACATACCGCAGATTCCCTCACGACAATCGTGATCAAAGACGATAGGCTCCTCACCCTTGTTAATCAAATCCTCGTTCAGGATATCCAGCATCTCAAGGAAAGAGGTGTCTGTAGGAATATCCTTCATCTGATAGCATACAAAGCCGCCCTTCTCCTTAGGACCTCTCTGACGCCATACCTTCAAAGTAAAACTAATATTCTTATCCATAGTGATGCTGTTTATCAATTCTTGTAATTACGGGTTTGTACCTTAATATACTCATAGTTCAGAGGCTCCTTGAGCAGCTCAGGCTCCTTGCCCTCACCCTGGTAGTTCCAGCAGGCAACGTATGAGAACTGGTCATCGTGACGCAGGGCCTCACCCTCGGGAGTCTGATGCTCCTCGCGGAAGTGACCGCCGCAGGACTCCTCGCGGTTCAGGCCATCGTAAGCCATCAGCTTGCCAATCTCGATGAAGTCAAGCAGACGCAGAGCCTTCTCCAGCTCAACATTGAGCGATGTTGGAACGCCGGGAACGCGAAGCTCCTTCCAGTAAGTCTTCTCCAGCTCATCAAGCTTCTTCAGAGCGGTCTTCAGAGACTCCTCTGTACGGCCCATACCAACATACTCCCACATAATGTGGCCAAGCTCCTTATGGATGGAATCTACGGAACGCTTTCCGTTGATACTCATAATCTTTGCAATCTTCTCCTTCACACCCTTCTCGGCTGCCTCGAACTCAGGCAGGTCGGTGCTGAAGCGCGGAACCTGAATCTGGTCTGACAGGTAGTTCTGGATGGTGTAAGGCAGAACAAAGTAACCATCGGCAAGACCCTGCATAAGAGCAGATGCGCCCAGACGGTTAGCTCCGTGGTCTGAGAAGTTGCACTCACCGATTGCGAACAGACCCGGAATAGAGGTCTCAAGCTCGTAGTCAACCCAGATACCGCCCATTGTATAGTGGATAGCCGGGAATATCATCATCGGGTTCTCATACGGATCAACATCGGTAATCTCCTTATACATATCAAACAGGTTGCCGTACTTGTCGGCTACAACCTGCTTGCCCAGACGCTGTATGGCGTACTTGAAATCAAGGAATACGGCAAGACCGGTATTGTTCACACCAAAGCCCTTGTCGCAACGCTCCTTGGCGGCACGGCTGGCCACATCACGCGGAACCAGGTTACCAAATGCCGGATAACGACGCTCCAGATAGAAATCGCGGTCCTCATCAGGAATATCGTTAGGATTCAGAGTGCCGGCCTGAAGCTTCTTGGCATCCTCCAGTTTCTTAGGAACCCAGATACGGCCATCGTTACGCAGAGACTCAGACATCAGAGTAAGCTTTGACTGCTTGTCACCGTGTACAGGAATACAGGTAGGGTGAATCTGGGCGAATGCCGGGTTTGCGAACCAGGCACCCTTGCGGTAGCACTGCATGGCGGCGCTTCCGTTACAGCCCATAGCGTTTGTTGACAGGAAGTAGGTATTGCCATAACCACCGGTGCCTATTACAACAGCGTGTGCGGAGCAGCGCTTGATCTCGCCGCTTACAAGGTCACGGTAGATAATACCACGGGCACGCTCCTGACCATTCTCGTCCTTAATGAGAACAAGGTCAAGCATCTCGCAGCGGGTGAACAGCTCAACATTGCCCTGATGTACCTGATAGCTAAGTGCCGAGTATGCACCCAGAAGCAGCTGCTGACCGGTTTGGCCACGGGCGTAGAATGTTCGTGATACCTGAGCGCCACCGAATGAGCGGTTGGCCAGTGTGCCACCATACTCGCGTGCGAATGGAACACCCTGAGCCACACACTGGTCAATGATGTTATTCGAAACCTCAGCCAAACGATAAACGTTAGCCTCGCGTGAGCGGTAGTCACCACCCTTTATTGTATCGTAGAACAGACGATATACGGAGTCACCGTCGTTCTGATAGTTCTTAGCAGCATTGATACCACCCTGAGCCGCAATAGAGTGAGCGCGACGTGGTGAGTCCTGAATGCAGAAACACTTAACCTTGAAACCCAGGTCGCCAAGAGTGGCGGCTGCAGATGCGCCAGCCAGACCAGAGCCAACCACAATGATGTCAAGCTTACGCTTGTTAGCAGGGTTCACAAGTTTCTGATGAGCCTTATAGTTAGACCATTTCTCAGCCAACGGGCCTTCTGGAATCTTTGAATTAATCGTTGCCATAATAAATGCTTTTTACGGATTTATAATCAAGCCATCAGGCTCTTGCCGAAATAGAGGAACATCACACTGGCGAAACCAAGAACCAGCAGGGTAACATAGACGTTACCGATAACCTGCCAACGCTTGTGCCATACCTTACCGCTCCATCCCAGAGTCTGGATTGCGCTCCAGAATCCGTGAGTGAGGTGCAGCCACAGGGCACCAAGCCAGATGCAGTACAGCACCACATAGTACCACTGTGAGAAAGTATATTGAATCAGGTAAGCACCATCGGTAGGAGCAACAGTCTGACCATTGATAATAACGCCCGCTGAGCCGATAAGCTCCTGAAGCTGCATCTTTGACCAGAAGTTGAACAGGTGAAGGCCAAGGCCCACCACTACAATGATACCCAGAACCAGCATGTTCTGCGATGCCCACTCTACTGTTGAAGGCTTCTCGGTAACAGCATAACGCTGTGCGCCACGGGCCTTTCTGTTCTGGATTGTAAGCCAGAAAGCATAGATAAAGTGAATCAGTACCAGAACGGCCAATCCTACAGTTCCCACCAGTGCATACCAGTTAGCTCCCAGAAACTCACATACGGCATTGTATGCGTCGGCCGAGAAAAGAGCCGCGCAGTTCATAGCCATGTGGAATGTCAGGAACAGAATGAGAGCGGCACCGGTCACGCTCATCACCACCTTACGTCCGATTGATGAATCAATTAACCACATAGAAAATTAAGTTATTAATGTTAAGTTTATACCTTTTATATTATAGACTGCAAAAATAGCTCAAATTCGGCATCTATCCAACTGGAAAGCCATCAAAATAAAAACGCACTGATGGATTCCATCCTTTCAGTCAAAACAATATATTAATTGTTCACTTTTTTTATCTAAATGTCGCATCAATTATTTGTCTGTTTTTTTGTATGTTTGCACCTGAATTGTATTTGAACCATAATGATTAAAAGAGCTTTTATCTATATTGCTTTGCTTGCAATGTCTGTAGCTTCTTGCCACAGACAGGATGCTCAAAAGCACGTTTTTACACCGATGCAGTGTGACAGCATCGATTTTGTGATAGAAGGAACAGTCGGTGAAGGAGCCGATGATTCCATCTATTTTGATGTGCGCCCCTATACCGACACCAAGAAATATCCGGTTACTGACGGACACTTCAGTTTCACTGTCCGCCAGCCGCTATATAAGTTCCTTCAGATTGAGGACGGAAATGATGGATGGATGCTGATTATTGTTGACAACCAGCCTGCACGTGTTGTGGTTGATTTCAACACGAATACCTTTGTGGAAGGTTCAGATCTGAACAAACGGTTCAACCGCTATCAACTTACTGAAGACAGCATTTACCACCTGATGGAACCACATCAGTTTGACGAGGATCAAACCATCTACAATACTTTGAATAAACAAGTGGAGGAGTTTGAGTGGCAGACTATAATTGAGAATCTGGACAATGTAATTCCTGTTTATTATCTGGCCCTGCTTAACCAATGCTACGAAATGTCATACGAGCAACTGAAAGAGTGCATGAAGCAGGAATACGCATTTGCCAGCCATCCGGAGATGGAACGTGTCTGGAAGGTTTACTGGGAAATGCAGAATAGGTTACCAGGACAGAAATACCATAATCTGAAACTGGCAGACACTGAAGGCAACATGCACAAACTGTCTGAATACATAGGCCACGGCAATTATGTATTGTTGGATTTCTGGGCATCATGGTGCGGCCCCTGCATTGGTTCAATGTCTATGATGAAAGAACTTTACAATAAATATTCAGACCAAGGTCTGCAGATTATAGGATTATCACTTGACAGCGACCACGATGCCTGGGTGAATGCCATTAAGCGTCACAATCTGCCTTGGATCCACCTGTCTGACCTTAAGGGATGGGAATCTGCTGCATCTGTGGCTTACGGCGTAAGAGCTATTCCGGAGACTGTTATCATTTCCCCCAAGGGCAAGATTATTGCTACAGGTTTGCGAGATGATGAACTGAAAGCAAAACTTGAAGAGATATTTAAATAACACCACGTTAATTATCTGAAAGCGTACGATTTTGGTCCTATTCAGATATGTGGCGGGCGCGAAAGCGTCCGCCGCTGTTTTGTAGAGGGTTGATTCATGCTCTGTAAGCGTCCGTAGCACGTCCGTAGAGGATCTGTAGAGCGTCTGTACTGTGTTTTATAGTGGCCTGGCACTATAATATGGCGTGGCCTCGTTCGTTTCATTTCATTATTTGAAACGAACGAAATGAAGCCTCGTTACATTCATTTCAAATAATGAAATGAAAAGTGCGTAACTATGGCAAAAAACGCGGAAAACCTCATAACGGGTAGGCTCCGTAGAGCCCTACCCTAATTTTCCTCTATCTGGGCGATAATCTCATCGCAGGTGCGGATTACCTTACGACGCATTGAGAGGCCGATGCTGCCGCCTATCAACAGGCCGCAAATGATGCTGCCGGCCATCAATATGACGAATTTCTTATCGTCATTGTTCATCATCAGCTCGGCAAAGAGCCAGCCAAGCCAGACCACGAGCAGCGGCAACGCCACATTGAGCCAATTGGTATAGTCCTGACGCAGTTTGCGCACGTTTTTGGCCACTGAGAGCATATCCTTGGAGCGGACATCGTACGCCTTTACATTACGGTGCTCAAGCCAGGTTTTATAGCCGCAGAAAAACATGAGCACCACCGTACCCAGACAGAACCACCAGGATGCGTTGAACGTATAGTGATATACCGGCGAGAGAAGCGCCGCGAAGGCACACGCAACATACTCAAATCTCTCGTGCCTGTCCAGCGAGTCAACTTTGGTCTTTACGGAATTTACTATAAGCTTGCTATTTATTATCTCCTGTTCATCAAGCTTTTTCTTCAGTGTGGCATACTCCGACCTCATCTGGTCCAACTCTGCCGAAAGTGTGAAATCCTCCATTGTCATAACGATTAATGTCTTACATCTGTTTTAATCTCTCCTTGATGCGCACAAGTTTTACGGAAACATTCTTGGCACTGATGCCTACAATAGCGCCAATCTCATCGTAGCTCATATTCTCCAGCCACAGCAGTATGATACTGCGATCTACAAAACCAAGCTGGTTGATGCGTTTGTGCAACTGCTTTATCTGAAGGGCATCATCGTCGGTATCGGTGTAGGGATTGATGTCGACGCTCAATCCCACACGCTCGCCGCCGCGTCTCTTCTTTCTGTCAAAGTTAAGGCAGGTGTTAAGACTAACCCTCCATATCCAGGTGTTGATGTCGCTGTCGCCACGAAATGTGTCAAAACCGCTCCACATCTTTATGAGAATCTCCTGGAATAGGTCCTCAATCTCAGCTGTGTCATTAGAGAACATATAGCACACAGTATATATGGTGCGTTTATGTCCGTTCACAATTTCAGTAAATAGCTGCTCCTTGTTTTGCATCTTTCAAAAAACTTACAACCGTTAGACACCAATGATGTCCTATAACTACACAATGAGAGTAAAAAAATGATGAAATTTAAAATTTGTTCTGAATGAGCGGTGAGAGTACCCACATGCCAGTCTTTCCAATGCGTCTGGAAAGGCTTTCAAGCCCGGCTTTCTTGGCCTGATGCTCCTGAAGGGTTACTCCCATAGCCTCACCTCCGAAACCGGCCTGACAAAGCAGCATACAGCTCTGTTTCTCAATCCTAAGCTCATACGGCTGGAATCTTTCATAAAGAAGATTCCAGCAGCCCAGAAAAGCATGGCAACAGCCGGAACAAGCTTTAAAATAAGTGCTGTCATATCATTTTGCTTTCTACAAAAGTAAGTGTTTTATTCTCAAATTCACAATACAATCCTAAATTCACAAAAACAAGTCATATTATCACAAAATGTATTCTCGTATCCACAAATAGGGGAGAGTTCATGATTTCACTGAAACTGCTTTAGGGTCATTGACATCTTTTTAAATCCCAGTTGCCACATTCTACGGACAGCTGGGATTTTTTATTTTACTTATAAGACCATTATTGGGAAGGACGGATTATTTTTACTTAATTTTGTACTCAGGTTAGGAATCGATTCTGATTATTGAATATGGACTTCAGATACGATGTGATAGTGATAGGTGCAGGCCACGCGGGATGCGAGGCTGCCGCAGCTGCCGCAAATATGGGAGCTCGGACTTGCCTTATCACAATAGATATGACGAAAATAGGCCAGATGAGTTGCAATCCGGCCATAGGCGGAATAGCCAAAGGACAGATTGTAAGAGAAATAGATGCGATGGGAGGTTATATGGGCTTAGTGACCGACCAATCATCAATACAATTCCGCATACTTAACCGCTCGAAGGGTCCTGCTATGTGGAGCCCGCGCGCACAATGCGACAGGGCGAGGTTCGTACAAAACTGGAGGCACGTTCTGGAGAATCTGGACAACCTTAACATCTGGCAGGATACAGTGACCGAAATGGTGGTCAAAGAGGGTAGGGTGCAAGGGGTCAAGACATTGCAAGGTGCTGAGTTTCAAGCAAAAAGCGTTGTACTGACCGCAGGAACCTTCCTGAATGGCCTGATGCACATTGGGCACGTTACAATGCCAGGCGGGCGCATATCGGAACCTGCCTCATACGGACTGACGGAATCAATAGCGAGACACGGAATAAGGCAGGGCAGAATGAAGACCGGAACACCGGTAAGGATAGACTCCCGCAGTGTTGACTTCACGCAGATGGAGAGACAGGACGGTGAGGATGACTTCCATCGCTTCTCATTTATGCACTCCGAGCGCAACTTGCGACAGATGTGCTGCTGGACCTGTTTCACTAATGAGAATGCCCACAATATACTGCGTTCCGCACTTGCCGACTCACCCCTGTACAATGGGCAGATAAAAAGCATCGGCCCACGTTATTGCCCGAGTATAGAGACAAAGCTGTTCACATTCCCTGATAAGGACAAGCATCAGCTGTTTCTGGAGCCGGAGGGCGAGAATACCAACGAGATGTACCTGAACGGCTTCTCCTCATCAATGCCTATGGATGTGCAAATCAAGGCGTTGAAGGAGATACCGGCATTCAAGGACCTTGTTGTATATAGGCCCGGATATGCTATTGAATATGATTACTTTGACCCTACCCAGCTGAATGCCAGCCTTGAGTCAAAAGTGATAAAAGGACTCTATATGGCCGGTCAGGTAAACGGCACTACAGGATACGAAGAGGCTGGTGGTCAAGGACTTATAGCCGGAATCAACGCGTCATTGGGAAGCCGGGGAGAAGAGCCTCTGATTCTTGGACGAGATGAATCATATATAGGTGTACTAATAGACGACCTTATTACAAAAGGTGTTGACGAGCCCTATAGGATGTTTACCTCAAGAGCCGAGTTCAGGATTCTGCTCAGACAGGACGATGCGGACATCCGTCTTACAGAGAAAGCATACAAAATAGGACTGGCCTCAGAAGAGAGATACCGTAGAATGGTATCCAAACGCAATGCCATTGACAAGCTCATTGAATTTGCGCAGAACTATTCAATAAAGCCGGCCCTGATCAACGATTCGCTTGAGCAGCTGAATACGACTCCGCTCAGAGAAGGCTGCAGGCTGACGGACTTGATAAACCGGCCGCAAATCACTCTTAAGAACATAGCGCCATACATCAAGGCTTTGGAAAAGGAACTTGACAAGATTGAGGAAGAGAGACGCGAGGAGATCATTGAGGCGGCTGAGATACGCATGAAGTATAGTGGATACATAGAAAGGGAAAGACTGATAGCAGACAAGATGGTGCGTCTTGAGAATATTAAAATCAAAGGACGGTTTGACTATGCATCGCTACAGTCTCTTTCCACAGAGGCCAGACAAAAGCTCTGCAGGATAGACCCAGAGACACTGGCGCAGGCAAGCCGTATTCCAGGGGTATCCCCAAGCGACATCAATGTCCTTTTAGTACTGCTGAACAGATAATGTTTCACGTGGAACAATTTCAAATAACCGCTAATTAATAACAACAACATAAGATGAGCAGACAATCATTATTGAAAGATCTTCGGAACATCCCAGACTATCCGATGACAGGCGTACAATTTAAAGATGTTACCTCCTGGTTTATGGTACCTGAGGATTTAAGGGAAATTGTAGATACTATATACGAATACTACAAGGACAAAGGAATTACAAAGGTTTGTGGAATAGAATCCAGAGGTTTTGTAGTGGGCGCGATTCTTGCAGAAAAATTAGGTGCGGGATTTGTTCCTATCAGAAAGCCCGGAAAGTTGCCATACGAGAAGGTCAGCATAGAATACAAGAAAGAGTACGGATTCGACCGCATTGAGATGCACAAGGACTCAATAAACGAGAACGATGTAGTGCTTGTACACGACGACCTTCTTGCGACAGGAGGAACATCGAGCGCAGCCTGCAAGATGGTCAGCCAGTTCAATCCGAGGAAAGTTATGGCAAACTTCATCATAGAGCTTACCAATTTCAACTCCAGGGAAAGATTTCCTGAGGATGTTGAGATATACAGTCTGATAGAAATGGATGAGCTTGACATTTAAAATTGGAAGGAGAAAAGACGACATATCGTGAGCACATCAAGGGGATAGTAAACAATCTCCCTGAGACACCAGGTTGCTACCAGTATTTAGATGATACCGGTAAAGTAATTTATGTAGGAAAAGCCAAGAATTTAAAAAGACGCGTAAGCTCATACTTTAACAAAGATCAGATATCAGCTAAGACAAGAATTCTGGTAAGCAAGATAAGAGATATTAAATACGTGGTAGTAAATACAGAGTGGGATGCATTGCTTCTTGAGAACAATCTTATTAAGAAATACAAGCCGCGATACAATATATTGCTTAAAGATGACAAAACTTACCCGTCAATCTGTATAACGAAAGAGGATTTTCCAAGAGTATTCAAAACCCGTAATATAATCAGAAACGGCTCGGAGTACTATGGACCCTACAGCCACGTATCAACACTAAATGCACTTTTGGAGCTTATAAAAAAGCTGTATAGAGTGAGGAGTTGCAGGCAGGACATCATTGAGAAAGAGATAGAAAAAGGTAAATACCGCGATTGTCTTGAATATCAGATAAAGAACTGCAACGCTCCCTGTATAGGTGCGGAATCGAAAATTAAATACCAGATACAAATAGATGAGATAAGACAGATTCTTAAAGGTAAATCGACCCTTCTCATCCAACAATTAAAGGAAAGAATGAGAGTTCTGGCCGCAGAGTTGAAATTTGAGGAGGCACAGCAGATAAAGGAAAAAATATCGGTGCTCTCGGCCTTTAGAGAGAAAAGTCTGGTAATTGCAGACGTAAACGAGCCTATCGATGTATTCAGCGGTGAGCAGGATGCTGATGGAACCGTATTCGTCAACTATATGCACGTTACTGAAGGATGTATTAATCAGGCATTCACATTTGAATTCAAGAACAAATTGGACGAGGATGTGAATGATTTGATAATGAATGCCATAGTGGAGATGAGAGAGCGCTATAATAGCAACGCGAGGGAAATTGTACTTCCATTTATGCCAGACACAGATATTGAGGGTATTACCTGGACTGTTCCGCAAAGGGGAGAGAAGAAAAAGCTTCTTACACTCTCTCAGTTAAACGTGAGACAGTATCGTGCTGACAGATTGAAGAGAAGCGACAAACTGAATCCCGAGCAAAAGCAGGTAAGGCTTCTGAAAGAGCTTCAGAATCTGCTTGGACTGGAAAGACTACCGATGAGAATTGAGTGCTTTGACAACTCACACATACAGGGAACAGATGCGGTAGCAGCTTGTGTAGTATATGAGAAAGCCAAACCGGCAAGAAAAGAGTACAGGCTCTATAATATAAAGAGTGATGCGGGAGGAGATGATTACGGCTCAATGAATGAGGTTCTGACAAGAAGATACACCAGAATTCTGAATGAGGATGGCAAAATGCCGGATCTGATAATAGTTGATGGAGGAAAAGGGCAGATGACCGTTGCCAAAGAAGTGGTTAACGCACTGAATATCAATATAGGAATTGCAGGATTGGTAAAGAACGGACACCACAGGACATCTGGTCTTCTATATGGATTCCCACAAGCAGAAGTCGGTGTGAGGCCGGACAGCGAGCTGTTCCGACTGTTGGAGCAGATGCAGGACGAGGTTCACCGAGTGGCCATATCTTTCCATAAGAGGAAAAGAAGCAAAAGACAGACACAATCAGAACTGAATGAGATAGAGGGAATCGGTGACAAGACTGCCAGTGAGATGCTACTTAAATTCAAGAGTGTCAAGCGAATATCAGAGGCGGGCATTAATGAGCTGGCAGAAGTGATAGGTAAAGTAAAAGCAGAGAAGGTGTTCAGGCATTTTCATAAGGAAATAGAATGAGAGTAGTTATTCAACGCGTATTGGAGTGCAACGTAACCATCAGTGGCTCAGTTTTTTCAAGGATTGGCAAAGGACTAATGGTACTTGTGGGCATAGAAGACGCTGACACTCAAGAAGATATGGAATGGCTTGCAGGCAAGATATCAAACTTGCGTGTATTTGACGATGAAAACGGGTTTATGAACCTCTCTGTAAAGGATATTAGTGGCGATTTGATGATAATAAGTCAATTTACACTGATGGCTCAGACAAAAAAGGGAAACAGACCTTCTTACATTAAGGCTTCTAAACCGGAATTCTCAAAACCGATGTATGAGCTGTTTTGCCAGACAGTAGAGAAAGAGAGTGGCATAAAGGTACAAAAAGGCGTATTTGGTGCGGATATGAAAGTTAAGCTCATAAACGATGGTCCGGTTACGATAACAATGGATACTAAAAACAAAGAATAATGGAATACAGCGAAAATTACGAGAATCAGACAGACAGGTATAGCGAGGCATTCTCAAAGTACAGTCTTAATGTTGATGAAAAAAGCGTTGAAAAGGCAATTAACGCTATAAAGAAGCAGATTGACAAATACGGAACAAACGAGCTTCTTAAAATAATAGGCAGCCTTGACTATACGTCGCTCAGAACCACCGACAGCGAGGAGAGCATACTTGCACTTACAGAAAAAGTAAATGATTTCTTCAATAAAAACCCGGAGATACCATCATTTGCGGCAATATGCGTTTACCCTTGCTTTGCGGATACAGTCAGCAAGGCATTGGAGATAGACGGTATCAGCGTAGCCTGCGTAAGTGGCGGATTCCCATCCTCACAGACTCCTACAGAGATAAAGATAGCCGAGACGGCGATGGCCATACACGATGGTGCCGAGGAAATTGACATAGTACAGCCTGTAGGCAGGCTCCTATCAGGAGATTACGAATATATTGCCGACGAGATAGGCGAGATCAAGGAAGTATGTGGAGAAAACACATTGAAAGTTATTCTGGAGACTGGCTCATTAGGGAATTTGTGTAACGTAAAGAAAGCTGCTATAATGGCAATGTATGCCGGCGCGGACTTTATCAAGACATCTACAGGAAAAGAGCCTGTAGGAGCTACACCTGAAGCCTTCTACGTAATGTGTCAGGCTATCAAGGAATATTACGATGAGAACGATAGAAAAGTTGGCATCAAGGCTGCTGGAGGCATCAGCACAATAGAGGATGCCTTACTTTACTATGCTATAGTAAAAACAGTTCTTGGCGAGGAGTGGGTTGACAAATCCCTATTCCGTATTGGAGCCAGCAGACTGGCATCGACAATCATCTCAAAGGTGACGGGAGAGAGTTGCGCGCTTTAGGAATTCCTGTTGACTATCAGTGAGAGATAACTATCAAAGGCTTTTCTGAGTCTTGAAGGCATATCAGACGGAAGGCACGCGAGTGCCTTCTCCTTGTATTGCATCATGCAATCCTCCGCATACTCAATTCCTCCGTTCTCAACGGTAAATGCAGCCACCCTGCGCAACTGGTCAGGAGTAGCGGTGCAACTACGAATATCACG
Organism: Bacteroidaceae bacterium; assembly: GCA_045597985.1. Lineage (GTDB taxonomy): Bacteria > Bacteroidota > Bacteroidia > Bacteroidales > Bacteroidaceae > Colenecus. Next base: position 32,276 of record JAZLLE010000069.1, read on the forward strand.
TATAATCTGCGTCCAGTCTTCCAGGGAATTTCTTATGGCATAAATGGCTGGAAGCGTTATCTTTCCCTCAGACAAGTCATTACCAGAAGGTTTTCCAGTCTCGGGTGAATCAAAATAATCAAAAATGTCATCGCGTATCTGAAAACAGATGCCAGCATACTTGCCGAATTCGGCGAACTGTTCAGACAACTCTTCAGAAGCGCCACAAGTGATAGATGCGAGTCGCGCACAACAAGAGAAAAGACAAGCGGTCTTTCTTGTAATAATGTCAAGATAGCTATCTTCTGACAAATCCTCGGCTGTTCTTACGAACAATTGGGTAATCTCACCTGAGGAAAGAGTCCTTGACAACTCTGAAAGGTACTCAAAATTGCGAACCACTCCGGTAGCATACATCTCCGACAAAGACATAGCCACTACATAATCGCCCAACAGTACGGCTATCTTGTTGTCGTAAACAGCATTGACAGATGGAGCTCCCCTCCGCAACATACTGTTATCCACTATGTCATCGTGAATCAATGACGATGTATGGAGCAATTCCAAAGATGACGCGAGATTATACAGTCTCTTTGTAGGAAATCCGTAATATTTACCAGTGAGCAGCACCAGCAAGGGTCGAAGCATTTTTCCTTCTTTGCGGCCCAGAAGATCGAGCAACGGACGTACGAATGAATCATTCGTAACAAACAGTCCGTGGAAATGCTGCTTGAATTCGCTCAGCTCAGACTCCACTGGCTCTACGACAGATTTGTACAACTCTACGTCCATTTCTACGATATGTGGTTGCAAAATTAATGAAAAAACGGGATAGACCCTAGTTAACACCTATCCTGAATGGAAAATTATTATCTTTACAAATTGATAGGTATCTATTTCGAAAAAGAATTTTTATGGAAAAATTGTTCTTGTTAGATGCATATGCCTTGATTTTCAGGGCTTATTATGCTATGATAAAAACACCACGTATCAACTCAAAAGGAGTGAATACATCGGCAATTTTGGGATTTGTAAACACTCTGATGGAGATTCTTGGCAAGGAGAATCCAACACACATAGGCATCGCCTTTGATCCGTCGGGAGGAACATTCAGGCATAAATTGTATGAGGAGTACAAGGCACAGCGGCAAGAGACACCAGAGGTAATCAGGGAATCTGTGCCTGTTATCAAGGATATTATTCACGCATTCAACATACCAATACTCGAGGTTGAGGGATTTGAGGCTGATGATGTAATAGGCACTCTGTCAAAACAGGCGGATAATAAAAAGATAGATACCTATATGCTTACTCCGGATAAGGACTATTGCCAGCTTGTAACTGAAAAAGCCCGGATTTATCGTCCAAAATACGGAGATAAAGGATATGAGGTAATGGATACCGCGGCGGTACTGGAAAAGTATGGCATAGAGAATACATCCCAGATTATCGATCTTCTTGGATTGATGGGCGACAGTGCCGACAACATTCCTGGATGTCCGGGGGTAGGACCAAAGACTGCACAAAAACTGATTGCCGATTTTGGAAGCATTGAGAACCTTCTTGAGAACACAGACAAACTGAAGGGAGCACTGAAGGAGAAGGTAGAGGAAAATGCCGAAAAGATTAAATTCAGCAAAATGCTCGCGACAATAAGAACCGACGTTCCTATTGAGCTGGATATGGAATCACTCAGAAGACAGACACCGGATTTGGGCAAGCTCCGCAAAATCCTTGAGGACCTTGAGATGAAAGGACTTCTTGGAAGAATTATGCGCGAATATGAAGATGACACACAAGAAACTCCTACCGGACAGACAAACGAGGTTTTTCAACCCAATATCTTTGACATATTTACGCAGGATGGTACGGAGATTTTCAAAAATGAGAATCTCAGCGAGGTAAGACCCGTTGAATTAACCGTAAATATCATTGATAACAAGCAAGATATACTGTCATTTACCAATGCTTGCAAGAGAACCGGAAAAATAGCATTCCACATTGAGACTACACAAGGTAATCCAGTTTTTGCAGAAATAACCGGAATAGGGTTCGCTACATCAACGGATACAGCCTGGTATCTTCCTAAACCCGATGAGAAAGACGAATGTGTCACGTTCTGCTCCATAGTAAGAGAAATTATGGAGAATGAGACCATTCTGAAAATCTCACATAACATCAAACCGGCTATCCTGGCACTTGCGGGATTGGGCATTACCATTAGAGGAGCCTCTTTCGATACAATGGTTGCCCACTATGTGCTCCAACCGGAACAGAGACATAATCTGGAATTCCTGTCCGAGACCATATTGAGGGAGACCATCACAGACAACGATGAGCAGCCGCAAGCCGAGGGTATGCTGTTTTTCAAACCAGATACAGATAAAGTCAGCAGGATTTCCGGCCAGAAGGCAGCCTTGTCTCTCAAGCTTGAGCCAATTTTAAGTGATATGCTTCAAAAAGACGGCACGTGGCAAGAGTTTAATGAGATAGAGATGCCACTGATTGAAGTATTGGCCGATATGGAAAGATGTGGTGCACGCATTGACCCGAAAGCCTTGCAGGAGAGCAGCCGGATGTTTACAGACAGAATGCTTGCCATAGAGCAGGGGATATTCAAAGAGGTAGGATTCAGTTTCAATATTCTGTCACCAAAGCAAGTGGGAGAGGTGCTTTTCGATAAGCTTAGACTCTCCGACAAGGCAAAGAAGACAAAGAGCGGACAATACGTAACATCAGAGGAGGTACTTGAGGGGTTGCGTGACAAAAGTCCTGTAGTAGAGAAAATCCTTCAATACAGAGGGTTGAAAAAACTAACAGGAACGTACGTTGACGCACTCCCGGCAATTGTAAGCCCACAGACAGGAAAGATTCACACATCTTTCAACCAGACCGTAACTGCCACAGGAAGGCTCAGCTCAAGCAACCCCAACCTGCAGAACATTCCAGTTAGGGATGAGGATGGAAAAGAGGTGAGAAAAGCCTTCATTCCTGACCCGGGTTGCAAATTCTTCTCTGCTGACTACTCACAAATAGAGTTGCGTATTATGGCCCATCTGAGCGGAGATACCAATATGCTTGAGGATTTTGCCAAAGGAGAGGACATTCACGCCGCCACAGCCGCCAAGATTTTCCACAAACCTGTAGAAGAGGTTACAAAATCAGAGCGCGCAAAAGCCAAGACCGCAAACTTCGGCATCATTTACGGAATATCAGCCTTCGGCTTGGCCGAAAGAATGAAGGTAAGCAGAACTGAGGCGAAAGAGCTGATAGAAAACTATTTCAAGACATATCCCGGAATACGCGACTATATCAACCATCAGATTGAGGATGCCCGCCGGAAAGGGTATATTGAGACACTGATGCATAGGAAAAGATACCTTCCGGACATCACATCGCATAACGCCACCGTAAGAGGGTATGCGGAACGTAATGCTGTTAACGCGCCTATTCAGGGCAGTGCGGCGGATATCATAAAATGTGCGATGGTAAAAATAAGCAGACGGCTGAAGGAGTCCGGAGCACGCTCGCAAATGATTCTTCAGGTTCACGATGAGTTAAACTTCAATGTGGTTCCTGGCGAGGAGAATCTGGTAAGCACCATCGTTATGGAGGAGATGCAGAACGCATATCCGATGTCCGTAAGGCTGCTGGCAGACTGCGGATGGGGCAATAACTGGCTGGAGGCACACTAAGAATCAGTTTTGAATTCAAAAAACCGGTAAAATTCACTAATTTTGAAACGCAAATAGAAATAGATAGAAAATGGCACTTCAATGCGGTATTGTAGGACTTCCAAACGTAGGAAAATCCACTCTTTTCAATTGTCTCTCCTCAGCAAAGGCACAGGCAGCGAATTTCCCATTCTGTACAATCAAGCCAAATGTAGGCACCATAACAGTTCCCGACGAGCGTCTGAATAAACTGGCGGAGATTGTGAACCCAGGCCGGATAGTTCCTGCTACAGTAGAGATTGTTGATATAGCCGGTCTTGTTAAAGGAGCCAGCAAAGGCGAGGGACTCGGTAACCGTTTTCTGGGCAATATCCGTGAATGCGATGCCATAATACATGTTCTGCGCTGCTTTGATGATGACAACGTCACACACGTTGACGGAAGTGTTGATCCCGTACGAGACAAGGAGATAATAGACCTTGAGCTTCAGATTAAGGATCTGGAGAGCATCGACACCAGATTGCAGAAGATACAGAAACAGGCTGCGGCAGGAGACAAGGCCGCAAAACAGACTTTTCAGGTACTTACGGCATTCCGCGAGGCGCTTATTCAGGGAAAATCGGCACGTACAGTACATTTTGACTCAAAAGATGACCAGAAAATAGCCGACGAGCAGTTCCTTCTAACATCAAAACCCGTGCTTTATGTCTGCAATGTTGACGAAGGAAGTGTCATCAGCGGCAACCAATACACAGAAAAGGTTCGCGAGGCCATAAAGGACGAGGATGCCGAGCTGCTCATCATAGCAGCCAAGACAGAGTCTGAGATTGCCGAGCTGGAATCATACGAAGACCGCCAGATGTTCCTGGAGGAACTTGGACTTGAGGAGTCGGGAGTGTCCAGACTTGTGAAATCGGCATTCAGCCTGCTTAATCTTGAGACATTCATCACCGCTGGTCCTATGGAGGTGAAGGCCTGGACATACCGTAAGGGATGGAAAGCTCCGCAGTGCGCCGGTGTTATCCACACCGATTTTGAGAAGGGATTCATACGCGCCGAGGTGATTAAATACGACGATTATATTGAGCTTGGCAGTGAGGCGGCTGTAAGAGATGCCGGCAAACTGTTCGTGGAGGGAAAGGATTACGTGGTGCAGGACGGTGACATAATGCATTTCAGATTCAACGTATAATTTATATATGCCATTCACATTGTCATACATACTGTGGAACCCTGACATAGAGCTTTGCAGGTTCCTTGGCATTCCTCTCAGATACTATTCACTTATGTGGGTAGTCGGCCTTTTGGCCGCATATCTCCTTGTAAGGAAATACTACAAGGATATGAAGATAGACAACGAGAGGTTTGAGCCGCTGTTCATCTACTGTTTCTTCAGCATTCTCATAGGCTCACGTCTGGGACACTGTATCTTCTATGAGCCTGAGTACTACTTCGGCAGCTTCAGACATTTTATTGAGATGCTCCTTCCAATCAGTTTTACGGAGGGAGGCGGATGGCATCTTACCGGATACAGGGGACTGGCAAGCCACGGAGGCACAATAGGAATATTCATCGGCATTCTGCTCTATTGCCGCAAATACAAGGTACGCCTTCTTACAACACTTGACCTGGTATGTGTGGCAACCCCCCTCACAGCTTGCTGCATTCGTCTTGGAAACCTTATGAACTCCGAGATAATAGGCAAGGCCACAGGAACAGACTGGGGTTTCGTGTTTGAGCAGCTTGGCGAGGACTTTCCCCGTCACCCGTCACAGCTTTATGAGGCCATTACATATCTTTTTATATTCATCTTCATCTCATTTATCTACAAAAAGAACAAAAACCTGGTCGGCACCGGTTTCTACATAGGTATCTGCCTGACCACTATATTCCTTTTCAGGTTCTTTGTGGAGTTTACAAAAGAGGTGCAGTCACCGTGGGAAGAGGGCCTGCCAATCGATATGGGACAGATTCTCAGCATCCCGTTCGTAGCTATTGGTGTCTGGCTGCTGGTACACGGCTATAAGAACCGTTTCCGCCAGATAAAGCATGTACTACCGCTCGATAAGAAAGCCTGATATTGTCAGAATCTGGCTCTAAGCTGCAAGGAGATATCCTCCTTGTGGCTGGAATCTATCTGCTGTTGTGATGAACTGATGACTTCGCGGTCAAAATAGACCGAGCTGCCGAATTTCAGTATCGCGTATATTCCTGGCGTAAATTTGTACTTGAGCATAAGTGAGCCGCGCACACCCTTTCCGTATAATGTAATGAAGTTGAATGAATAGAGCAGGCCACGCTCATAAACAGATATAGACGTGTCGTAACCGTCTGTATTAAAGCCATTCAGTGATATTGAGCCCGACAATTTCCCGTTTTTTGCTGCCACAGAAAGCACTTCGCCAAGAGCAAACCCTGTCCGGGGCCCTTTGTCCGGAGAATAATAGTGAACAAAACTCAACTGAGACTGTAGTGTTATTACTTTTGAAAAAGTATGCGTCCATTGAAGTCTCATTCTGCCTGTATATTCATCTGCAATATCATTCATTGACTTACTGTCCTGCTGCTTATCTTTAAGGCGATATCTGAAAACAATGTTGTCGGAGCCATTATACGGACTATATTCCAGCTGAACCTGGGCATCGAAACCTTTTGAAGCATCTGAGACACCATACCGGGCTTCCGGAAAATGAAAAAAATCAATATACACGGATGCATTAAGTCCTAGAACATTGCCACTTATGCCTGTATAGAGACCACTCTCATTACGTAACTCACCCTCTGACATACTGTTTCCGTGAAAAGCATTGTATCTTGAACTATAGTTCCTATACAGTAACATCAGGTTGTATTTATCTGAAATCTTTAAACACAATGTATTGATTGTTGCCATTGACAAGTTGTCACAAATAGCGGTCTCACCGTAAAAGCTGAATGCCGCACGTCTGATGGAATAATCAAGAGCGGCATTCCAGAACCATACTCCTGCCGGTACCGGTATGGGACTAATCTCCTCGTCAAGTCTGATAGTCTTATCATAACGGTTCATCAGACAGGTAGCGCCAAGTATTATACCATTGCCTCGCCACCCGGCGTGAAAAGCCATCAGTGTCTCGTGAGTATTGCCTTTTTTGGAATATTCAAGCGGTGTGCGATGGTAACCGTCTTCCTTGAATGAGGTAATCAGAGTATCATCTTTCAGTGTTGCGTCAAGCCTTGTATATGATGCCAGAGCCGATAAAGAGAGACAAACAGCCTTCACTGTGGCGCCGGCACCTGTCAGATATCCCGTCTCGCTGGTAGAAGAGTGTGGTTTTATACCTGACACTTGTCTGCCAAGGTTATTCAGCATAATTCCCTTACCCATACCAAACCCTGAATTCAATACCAGACCTCTGCCAAATGATGCCTTTATATTGCCCGCCGCAAAGTTCTCAAGCCACCTGATATTACTAAACTGAATATAACCGGACAAATAATCATATACTAGTGGCTTTCCACCGATAAATACCTCACCTGCATCCTTATCGGCCGAAAAGCCGGCCTTAATCTTGTCACTCCAATTAAAAGTAAAACGTAGATTATGTTGCAGTGCGGTACCCAGATAACTCCTGTTCGGATATCGCTCCAACTCAGAAGGCGAGTGATATTTGAAGCCGGAACGCTGGTATAACGGAATATCAACGTGAGTAAGTATCTCACTGTGACTCTGACGCAAAAACTGTCTGAAACTTACCGGCCACCCACTGTGTATCACACCATCACCCGCATATACAAACAATGACAAAAGAGCTCTGGAATAATAGTCAAGACCCGGAATTAGCATCAACTCTCCGAGAGACTTCATATTTCCGTGCAAGTAGATATAAGCCTGAATCTCCTCTATCTGATCCTGGCTTATGAACGGAAAGGTGAACAACTGCCGGGCCGAGGCGGAATTAATGTCTATAGGATTCTCATATAATTCATAAAGGTAATCGTAAAGAACCGAGCCATCGGCAGGTGATATATCCTCATCCTGAAAAATCTGACTGACCGCCTGTTCCCAGACCAAATCATCTGTTAAGCCATTGCGCAGTGTGTCTGCCAGCAGTGGAGCATCAAATGCAACAATGAAGCATACGATACCGCATTTAAGTAAAAAGTTCCTCATAGTATTTGATTTTCCACAAATGTAGGAAATATACTGAACCAACTTGTATAAACTCTGTTAAATAAGATTTATGTATCAGAATAGTTTGATATTTTTGCGGAGATGAAAAGAGTATTGATTCTTTTTATGGCAGGTCTGATCCTTTCAGCAGGAAGCGTCTCGGCCGATATTGATGACAAAAGGCAAAAGGATATTTTCTTTGCCCTTTCTGAGGTATATAAGGGCGATACCATACCATCCTTCCAACTAATGGAGGTTAATATCTATGGAAGAAGATACTTCTCAAACAAGAGAAAACAGAGAAAATACGATAAACTTATCAGGGATGTACTGAAGACATATCCGTATTCTAAAGAAATAAAAGGAGTATTGGTTGAGACATACCTCTATTTGCAGACACTTCCCGATGATGAGGCCAGAAAAAAACATCTTGATGCAGTGGAAAAAGGAGTGTGGGATCAGTATTTTCCTATTATGAAGAAATTAACACTCTCACAAGGCAAAATGCTGATAAAGCTCATTGACCGGGAATGCAATCAAACAAGTTACGAGCTTATCAACGCCTTTATTGGTAAATTCAAGGCAGGATTTTATCAGGCTTTCGCAGCATTGTTTGGAGCCACTTTGAAAAAAGAATATGACCCTACAGGTGCCGATGCTGATATTGAGGAGATTATTTACCTCATTGACAACGATATGCTCGAGATAATACCTTAGGACTCAAGCAACTCTCTCAACTGTCTTACAAATTCCCAAAGAACAATACCTGCCGATACTGATACGTTCAAGGAGTGTTTTGTACCATATTGAGGTATCTCAATGGCAAAATCACATTTATCAACCACATTCTGGCTTACCCCTTTTACCTCATTACCGAAAAACAACGCATATTTTCTGTTTGCTATCTGAAGACAATCAAGTCTCACACTGTCACAAACCTGTTCAATTGCAACCGGTATATAGCCTTCTTCCTTTATTGAATTCAAAGCTTCCTCAGTATTCTGATAATATACCCATTCTACAGTATCCTCCGCACCCAATGCAGTCTTGTGTATCTCTGTCAATGAATTTTCTGGAGTAGCAGTAATTCCACACAAAATTATCCTCTCTATTCTGAAAGCATCAGATGTTCTGAATACAGATCCTATATTATACAGACTTCTTACATTATCAAGAACTACAATTACAGGCAATTTATTACTTTTCTTGAACTCGGAACAACTCATACGTTCCAGTTCATCCATATTAAGCTTTCTCATATCCGCTACCTGACTTTATCAACAAACAGTATTGAAACTGTTCATAAATGTAAAATTACTGTTTAAATAATAAGAAATGCCTTGTTTATAAATACACATAAAAAAATCAGTACTAAAATTGGCAATCTTAACTATATTTCCAAACAAGGTATATTTCATAAACAACAGTTCATATCATAAAAAAATCAAAACACATTCTTAACGCGATTTCAACATCAAATCAATAAATGAAGAGAGTTGGTAAAAATATAAACATATTGTTAATAACAATACAATAACTTAAATATTAGTCTTTTAAATTGTTCATTAAACTGTTGGTCAATAAATATTAATATTGAAAACAATCATATTTAAAAATATCAACAATATCAACAGGATATATATAACAACAAGGAATTTAAATAAAAAGAATAAACTTATCTTATTATTGTTACTCTGGATACAATGCTTGATGATCCGTCTGAATTTACAGCCAGAATGAAATAAATGCCGGAAGGAACTCTTTTTTTGCCGTTCCCGCAATTCCAGGTAAAACCGCCACCTTGTGATGTTCCCTCATATACAATTCTACCGGCTGTATTCAATATCTTAACAGTACAGTCTTGAGTAAGCCCTTTTATTGTTATATTCCCGTCAAACTCAGGCGCGACAGGATTAGGGAATACAGTGACATTTGATTTATCAAGGTTTTCCTCGGGTTTAAAGGCATCTCCTCCAAAAACGACCAAGCCCTCATCCGTTGCTATATAAACCTCTCCAGTGGCTCCATTTATCTCTATATCGAGAATATTGTCTGAAATGAGCGGACTGTTGTCTTTTGTAAAATGATAAATGGTGTTTATTCCGTCTTTGTCAACCAGGAAAATGCCCTTGTTCATAGTCCCTATCCATTTTCTGTTTCCGTGGTCAATACAGATAGCTGTGGTATATATACCGCTTAATAAATAGTCAGCCTGATTTGTTCCATCATTTCTTGGTATCTTCACCCTTTTGAATATATGCTTGTCTTCTGACACAAAAGATTTAGGATTATCCAGAGTGAAAATACCCTGATCTGTTCCTATCCACATTATTCCGTTCAGGTCCTCACTTATAAAGAATATGTCATTAACCACAACTGACACACCATCCTGATTTGTGAGTGAAGCTCCTGAAAATGTATGAACATCATCAGACTGATCATCAAGTGTTCCTTTAATGTCAGTGCAGAATATGCCAGGCTTATATCTGGTTGCCGCGGTCCAGATAAGATTGTTTGAGTCAAAGAGAATCTGCTTGAATGTTGGAAGGCCTGAAATTTCCGGATAATAAAGCGAGGTCCAGGATCCATCTGACTTCATTATTCTGAAAATAGTGTCAACCTCGTTGTTCAGCATCCATAAATTACCTTTATCATCATATTGCAGACCATCTACACTGACAAATTCATAAGGCCTGGGATTGTCAGGAAGTATTGTCTTAAGAGGACTGTTGTCAAAAGTATATAATTTGACGAATTGATTATTTTTGTATTCATACAGTCCGTGACGCGCTGAGCCTGCAAAGTAATGCCCGGGCTCAGAAGGATCCTCTGCTATAGATGTAAGGTTAATATATTTGAGTCCGGTCTTTGCCTCAATACCATCACTTGGAAAATTGAGCCACTTATTATTCTCAAAAGACATCAATGTGCCCTCATAGTCAATACCCGAATAATTCAGTGATCCTCCCGCAACCAGAAGTTTTCCCGAAGAGGACATATTCATATAATTGAAATAGTTTCTTGCGGGACTCTCTGGAATAATAAGAGGCTTGGTTATGACAAGTCTGTCATCCTTTATCTGATATTTCTGAAGACCTTCCTCTCCACAACTTATCCATAGATTACCGGCATCAACCAATACATTTTTAGCAACACTGCCTGCATAATACTTGTTGACAACATCCTTTGAATCGTGTATGTAAAGTGTGTCTTGTTTATATACAAAGAGTTTACCATCGTTCTCGCAAACTTGCTCAATGCCTTTGTCTATTCTCTCCAGTCTGCCGTTCAAATCAACGAAAAACAATCCTTTGTCATTTACGCTTACTACAATTCTGTCGGCAAATGCGAACAATCTGAGAAAAATACCTCTGTTTTCGATACGCGTCCATTTGGATGGGTCAAGAAGGTTTTCTGCTAAATTACCCTTGTATATTCCCGTAGTAGTGCAGCATATAAGCTGATTGTTGTATAATATGGTGGAACTGACATTTCCATCAAATCTGTAAGTAGCCGGAATTTCCTTTTTTGATGTGTTGAGCAATACTATTCCTGAGTTTGTAGAGATATATGCCGTATTATCAACTACCTTCACCTCGTTTATGTTCTTGTCTGGAAGCGCACTGTTCAATAAGTCGGTGATATTGTAGATATCATCATTCTCATAGAGTAAGTCTATGTTTCCGTTAAGGTATCCAATGACTATTGCTTTCTCTTTGGCTGAATATGCGATATCTGCAATCCTGTTATCGCTGAGAGTGTTTACTTTGTCGAAAGTCTGAATGGAATTGTCCTCTGGCGTATAGCAGTAAAGGCCTCCGTCACTAAGAACATAGATTCTTGAGAATGCCTTGACACTTTTAGTGGCATCGTGAAATGCCGGGTATGCGCGCCACTCTCCCGGTATCGTCTGGGATATTACCTGCTGAATAAGACAAAACGATATCAGAAATAGTAAGAAGTAGCGTGATAATCTCATTTATAGTCTGTTTTGTAAAAAAACCACAAGCTTGGCGGTAGCTCTTGCCCTATGGCTGATTTCATTCTTGACATCCATTCCTAGTTGTGCGAAAGAATCATTGTATCCGTCAGGAACGAATATCGGATCATACCCAAATCCCTCACAACCTTGTCTCTCACCGATGATATGTCCTTTAACAATACCTTCAAACAAAAACTCCTCCTCACCAATTAATAACGCAATAACCGTACGAAATTGTGCGTTGCGGTTATTTTTGTCTTTCAACTCATCCAGTAGTTTCGTCATATTGGCCTCAGAGTCGTGGTCTCCGGCATATCGTGCCGAATGAACACCAGGTGCTCCGCCAAGAGCCTCAACCTCCAGACCGGTATCATCTGCAAAACAGTCCAGACCATAGTGTTCCTTCACGTAGCGGGCCTTCTGAATGGCATTACCGGTAAGTGTATCTGAAGTCTCGGGGATATCCTCGTTACAACCTATGTCAGCGAGTGACAGGAGCTCAAATCCCTCACCCAGAATTGCCGTCACCTCATTGAGCTTATGGGCATTGTTTGTTGCGAATACAAGTCTCATTTCACTTTTATTTTATCAAATCCCTGACCATATACTCCAACAACACGGCTCATAGATATGAAAGCGTTGGGGTCAATTTGTTTTATGGCTCTCAGAATGTTGGTGGCGTCGGGCTTTCGCACAAGCACCACAAGCACGTGGCTTTCCTGCTTGCTGTACCATCCCATGCCATTCAGTACGGTTACTCCACGGTGTATCTCCTGATTGATATAGTTGGCCAGTTCCTCGTATTTGTACGAGAAGATAAGTATCTGAATGGACTGACGGGCACTGTTCACGTAAAAATCCAGTGATGCGCTCATTATCATCATAGTGACATAGCCGAACAACATTCTGGTTATATCGTGAAATACAAAATAGGTGCTTCCAATGATAAGGATATCTATAAAAAGAATAACCCTTCCCAATGACACATCGCGGTATTTGTTCACTATGGCGGCTATGATATCAGTGCCTCCTGTGCTGCCATTGGCGGTAAAGCACATTCCCACGCCTATGCCACAGAGTATGGCACCCACAACGCAGGCCATAAAGTTCTGCCCCTCACCCAGGATCAGCTTGAACCCGCCATTGCCGTCTGACATAAAGATCTGTCCTACCTTCAGGAATATTGTGAGCAGGAGTACGGCATAGATGGTCTTGGCACAGAAACGCCAGCCAAGAATCTTAAGTGCGAATATCAGGAACAAACTGTTGATAAGCAAATAGCTTATCTGCATCTCAAAGCCGGTGGCGTAAAATATGATGGCCGCCACACCGGTCACACCACCGGTAGTGATACCGTACGGCAGCATAAGCGTTGTCCAGCTGAGCGCATACAGGGCGAGTCCTACAGCTATGGCAAGATAGTCATTGAACTCGTGAATGAATTTTTTCTTCAGTTCAGTTGCCATAACCTACACAACTTAGAGAACAATATTCACAATCTTCTTTGGAACCACAATTACCTTACGGATATCCTTGCCGTCGATGTAGCCTTGCGCCTTCTCATTGGCAAGGACAGCCTGCTGTATCTGCTCCGAGGTGGCATCGAGCGGAAAATCCATTGTAAAGCGGGTCTTTCCGTTGAATGAGATGGAGTAGGTGATGCTGTTCTCCTTGAGGTATTCCTCGTTGAACTCAGGCCACTTAGAGTCGCATACGCTGGTGGTATGTCCCAATGCCTCCCAAAGCTCCTCTGCTATATGTGGTGCGAAAGGTGCGATAAGGCGTACCAGTATGTCAAGAACCGCTCTCTTGTCGCACTTGAGTGATGAGAGCTCGTTGACGCAAATCATAAACGCGCTTATTGATGTGTTGTACGAGAAGTTCTCAATATCCTCGGTAACCTTCTTGATAAGCTTGTGTATTGATTTCAGCTCGTCCTTTACAGGCTCTGCGTCAGATACGCTCAGGTTGCCATTCTTGTCGGTGAACAGGTTCCACATCTTGCGGATGAAGCGGTGACAGCCGTCAATGCCGTTGGTATCCCAGGGCTTTGACTGCTCAAGCGGGCCAAGGAACATCTCGTACATACGCAGGGTGTCGGCACCGTACTTCTCAATCACAACATCAGGATTCACAACATTGAACATAGACTTGCTCATTTTCTCCACAGCCCAGCCGCACACATACTTGCCATCCTCAAGGATGAACTCTGCGGTATTGTATTCCGGTCTCCAGGCCTTGAATGCCTCAACATCAAGAATGTCGTTGCTTACGATATTCACATCTACGTGGATAGGAGTGGTGTCATACTGTTCTTTCAGGCCGAGTGACACGAATGTATTGGTGTCCTTTATGCGATATACAAAGTTGCTGCGGCCCTGAATCATACCCTGGTTGATGAGCTTGCTGAACGGCTCCTCTACAACGCTGTAGCCAAGGTCGTGCAGGAACTTGTTCCAGAAGCGTGAGTAAATCAGGTGGCCTGTGGCGTGCTCTGAGCCTCCCAGATACAGGTCAACGCACTTCCAGTAGCTGTCGGCCGCAGCACTTACCAGACCCTGGTTGTCGTGCGGGTCCATATAGCGCAGATAGTATGCCGATGAGCCTGCGAAACCAGGCATAGTGTTCAGCTCAAGCGGGAATATGGTCTTGTTGTCAATCAGGCTTTTGTCAACTATTGTGTTGCTCTGGGTGTTGAAAGCCCACTTGATGGCGTGCCCGAGTGGCGGCTCTCCGGTCTCTGTAGGCTTGTACTCGCTTATCTCAGGCAACTCAAGCGGCAGGCAGCTCTCCGGAATCATCTTTGGAATACCATTGTCGTAATATACAGGGAAAGGCTCGCCCCAATAGCGCTGGCGGCTGAAGATGGCGTCGCGCAGACGGTAGTTCACCTTAATCTTGCCTAAGCGGTTCTCCCTGACATACTTCTTGGTGGCGGCGATGGCCTCCTTTACGGTAAGTCCGTTGAGCACCAGACCGCCCTCGCGGATCTGGTCAGGACGAGGTGAGTTCATCATAATGCCCTCCTTGGCATCGAAGCTCTGCTCCGATACATCGCAACCCTCAATGAGCGGGCGTATCTCAAGTCCGAAGTGCTTGGCAAAAGCATAGTCACGGCTGTCGTGTGCCGGAACAGCCATAATGGCACCGGTACCGTAGCCGGCCAGAACATAATCGCTTATCCAGATTGGAACATCCTCGCCAGTGAGAGGGTTGATGGCATACGAGCCGCTGAACACGCCCGTAACCTTACGGTCTGCGATACGCTCGCGCTCCGTGCGTTTTCTTACACGGTCAACGTATTCGTCAACCTCGGCCTTCTGTGCCGCTGTAGTGAGTGTGGGCACGAGCTCACTCTCGGGTGCCAGCACCATAAATGTAACACCGAAGATGGTGTCGGCGCGGGTGGTGAATATAGTGAAGCTGAAGTCGCTGTCCTTTACCTTGAACACCATCTCGGTACCCTCGGAGCGGCCTATCCAGTTGCGCTGTGTCTCCTTGATGGACTCAGACCAGTCTATGGTGTCCAGACCGTCAAGCAAACGCTGTGAGTATGCTGATACACGCAGGCACCACTGGCGCATCTTCTTCTGCTCTACCGGGAAGCCTCCACGAACAGAGACACCCTCTACAACCTCGTCGTTGGCAAGCACCGTGCCGAGTCCCTGGCACCAGTTCACCATCGTCTCGCCCTGATAGGCTATGCGGTAGTTCATAAGTATGTCGGACTGCTCCTTCTCACTGTATGCGTTCCACTCTGCGGCAGTGAAGGTCAGCTCCTCGCTCTGTGCGGCATTGATTCCCTCTGTGCCCCTCTCCTGAAAATGGCTTATCAGTTTCTCAATTGGCTGTGCCTTCTGCTGGTCATAGTCGTAATAGCTGCCGAACATCTTCTGGAATGCCCACTGTGTCCAGTGGTAGTAGCCAGGCTCGCAGGTGCGCACCTCGCGGTTCCAGTCGAATGAGAAACCTATCTTGTCAAGCTGTTCACGGTAGCGGTTGATGTTCTGGCTGGTTGTGATGGCCGGATGCTGGCCGGTCTGGATGGCGTACTGCTCTGCCGGAAGTCCGTATGCGTCGTATCCCATAGGGTTCAGCACATTGAAGCCGCACTGACGCTTGTAGCGAGCGTAGATATCCGATGCTATGTAGCCTAACGGGTGACCTACGTGCAGGCCGGCGCCCGACGGATACGGGAACATGTTGAGAACATAGTATTTAGGACGTGACTCATCCTCCTTTACTGTGTATGTGCCATTCTCGGCCCATCTCTTCTGCCACTTCTGCTCAATCTCTCTGAAATTGTACTCCATCTCTGATTATGATTTTATTTTTGTTCTTACTATGCAATTTAATTGCAAAGTTATATAAAGGCGCACTGCTGGCAATGGAATATCGCGTTTTATTTCATCGCTTCAGTGTAAGCACGGTAATCTCGGGTGTGGCACCGATGCGCACTGGCATTGAGCCGCCCAGGCCAATGTTCACATAAAGCTGCTGTGCTCCGTCTGTGTAATGTCCGGCATACTCAGGAAAAAGCCAGCGTGATGGAGTGAAGCCTGCAATGCGGAACTGCATTGCGTGAGTGTGACCGGATAGTGTGAGCGGAATATCGGTCTTGCCTGTCACCTGACCGTGCCAGTGGGTGGGATCGTGCGTGAGCAGAATGCGCATCATACCATCCGTTCCCTCCATAGCCTTTGGTAAATCCCCTCTCTGCACCACATTGTGAATGCCCATACTCTGGTTCTCAGTTCCTATGAAGGCAATACTGTCATTCCCCTTGCGTATGATTACATTCTGGTTCGTCAGAAGTTTCCAACCAAGTGTGTCGCGCTCAATGCGTGAAAGTTTTTCTATTAACATTGAACGCTCACTCTCACTGATGCTGCGGTTGTATGGAATGTAGTCGTGATTGCCAAGAACGGATATTATTCCATCCGGCGCATTCAGTGTCTTGAGAACCGGGGCCAGTTGTAATGCCTCATCAGGACTGATATCGACAAGATCGCCTGTAAAACATATCAGATCAGGACTGATTTCGCTGATTTCATCGAAGATTCTCTGCAATCTGCGCTCGTGGCCTATCCAGCCTCCACTGTGAATATCGGATATGTGGACAATCTTGTATCCGTTGAACTCCTCGGGAACAGATGCGTCCGCAAACTCCCAGCTCCTAACCTCGTACCTGAATCTGCCTATGCCGTACCCATAGGTAAGCGTCAATGCCGATGCCAGGAGCAGCCCAGCCGCTACAATGCCAAATGGCTTATAGGAAATCCTGAAGTGAAAAAATGTAGAGATTATTTTAAATGCCACATACAGGATGTTTGGCACCAGCGCCATCACAATCCCTATGAACAACATGGCTATTATCAGATACTTCATACAAGCACCGCTGTTATCTTAAATTATATCACGCCTATTTGTGACGTGTAAAAGGCTCATTTCCGTAACAGATTACCGGCATATTACGGAAATCAGGATATTTACTTGAACAATTTCTGCGCAAATGCATGCAGCGATTTGCGCCACGGTTGCCACTCGTGGTCTCCGGGGAAGGATTCGAACTCTACATCGATGCCGGCAGCCTGCATCTTCGCAGCCATCTTGCGGGTATGCTCAATTCTGGGGTCCTGCTCACCGCAGGTCATATAGAAATGGTCAAACTGGCTGTTGAATTTTTCGGTTTCAGACAATATTCCGGGTACTTCGTTTTCCAAATCCAGTTCTTTGGCCTGCTGGATGCCGCCGAACATTCCAGTTGAGAAGATGCCGACGTTGGCAAAGAGCTGCGGACTGTTCAAGCCTATGTAGAATGTCTGACCGCCTCCCATTGAAAGGCCGCACATAGCACGGTGCCTTGCATCGGCCTTGGTTCGGAATGTCTTGTCAATGAACGGAATAATCTCCATTGACATCTCTTCAAGATAAGGCTGCATTCCTGTGCGGCTGTATCCGCCCACTCCGCCTGCGGTACGGGTGCTGTTGCTGTTTGGGCTGACCACAATCATAGGCACGGCCCTGCCCTGGGCAATCAGGTTGTCCAGAATATTGGCAACGCGTCCCTGAGCCATCCAGCCGGTGTGATCCTCACCACCGCCGTGTTGTATGTAAACTACCGGATAACGCTTGTTGCCTTCGTCGTAACCGGCAGGTGTATAGACGCATATCGGACGCCATTCCTTTTCAAGATTGGAGTAGTAGCTCAACGTGCGCACCTGGCCGTGCGGAACATCCTGCACCTCAAAGTCGTCGCAGCCATCCTCGCGGATTTCGATAGCGCTCGACACGCGGCTGCATCCGTAGAAGGTGTAGCTGGCCGGGTCGCTGACCGACACTCCGTCAACTATCAGCGAGTAATAATGAAAACCCGGCACCTGCGATGCTGTAGTCACGCTCCATACACCGTTGTTGCCTTTGACCATATCGTACTTCCGTCCTCCAAGGTCAATCTGCACGGCACTGGCAGCCGGCGCATTTGTCTGGAACATGACACTGCCGTCCTGAAGTACCCTCGGGAATCCGTTACGGTTGATATTGGTCACAGGAGAGTAGGAACCTTCGGGAAAGCTCACCCTTCCCGGCATCCTCTGGGCCTTAGCGCCCAGACAAACGGCAGCTGCCGCAATAATTGTCAGTGCAAGATGTCTCATATTTATAATATGATAATGTTGTCAGCAAAGTTAGCAATTTTCATCAGCTGAGCGGAATTTACTTGAATATTACCGCATCCGCAGTTACGCGCAAGTGTCCAATATTTTGACACTTTTTGCCGAAAAATGCATTTTCCCCGTTTTTTCTGCTGATACCTTGTGCAAAATGCCGAACATTGCAGACGCAGAAACAAACGTAATCAGACGCAGATATGTTCAAGCATTATCTTAAAACAACATTCCGTAATCTCTGGAACGGAGGATTCCAGACTGTATTCACAATAGTGGGATTGGCCGTAGCGTTCTTCTGCTTCGGCATCTGCGCGTACTTTGTGCACGGATTTCTCACCATAGACAATTATTATGAGAACCATGACAGAGTGTTTGAAATGATAGTTCTGGAGGACGATTATTACAATACGTTACCTATTTACTGGGTTAATCCGGAAGATATAATGAACCGCTGTCCTGAAGTGGAATCGTTCTTCCGTTTTTCTACCCAGAGCCCTACACAATTCATTATTGAAGATGATTCTTTCGTAATGAATCAGGAAATGAGACTGTCTGGTAATGAACAATACGAAGAACTGTATGCAATAGAGTGTGACACTACTCTGCGCCATATCTACAGTCCAGCTCTTCTGGCAGGAAGCTGGGACGCTGCTATGAATTCTGTAAACAGTATGCTCCTGACGGAACACTTTGCGCGAAAGCTGTTCGGTTCGGCCGATGCTGCCATCGGGCGCAGGCTCACAAGACGCCTGTCAGGCAGGACATTCACTGTCAGGGCTGTAGTGGAGGATCTGCCTCCCAACAATTCCATGAACAAATTCATTCCGCTTGGCTGTTGGATAATGAACTCATTCTCTGACCATTCATACGTGGGCACAAGAGTCCTTCTGCGTCAGGGTGTCAGCGTCTCCGACTTCAACGAAAAGCTGGCCGACATTTCCTTTGGTGGTGTTCGCTTCAAGGTTGTCCCGCCATATGACCTTCTTATGCGTGATGCGCGCAAAGGCTTTTACTTGATTATACTGCTGATTCTGGCTCCCGGCCTGATTGTCCTGCTGGCAGCATTGGGCAACTTCCTGCATCTACTTGTAAGCAGCATTTTCAAACGCGAAAGGGAATATGCACTTAGAAAGGTGAACGGAGCGCGGACAGTTGACCTGTGGCTGATGGTCAGCACTCAGGTGCTTGTCACCATGCTTCTGGTAGGACTGGCCACCATTGTCATAATTAAGCTATGCACACCTATGCTGCAAATCAGTCTGCCATTGAAATTACAGTTCCAGTTTGACACCAACGTTATGCTGAGGCAGGGTTTCCAACATACAGGCATACTTCTGCTAATAGGTCTTCTGGTGGCGTGGATTGCCACAGTCCGCATAAGGAACAATGCCATGCAGCCGCACCTGCGGACCTCTGGCGGACATCATCTGTGGCGTAACATCATGATGGGCGGACAGATGACCGTCAGCTTCATTTTCGTGACTCTGCTGTGCGCCATGCTCCTGCAGGTGCGCAAGAATGATTCAAGCGTCTATCCCTGGTTCTCAAAAAAGGAGATGAAGGAGATTCTTGTCATTCCGTCCGCAAATCAGTACAGGTCAACGGGTGTTCAGATGGAGCAGGTGCTTGATGCCCTCCCTTCAGTCCGGGAATACGTGCAAAGCTATAGCTACGACGGATTGCTGACTGGTTTTGCTGTCGGGTTACGCTTACCGGATGATACTCCTTATAATACTGTATATGGCAGAAACTGTCAGTGCACTCCTGAACAGCTGCAGTTTTTTGGTGCCAAACTGCTTGAAGGCAGGTGGTTCAGTAACGCCGATGAGATAATGGTCGGTGCCCAACTGGCTGACAGTCTCGAGCTCAAAGCCGGTGAACCGATTATTGTTTATACGAATAGCGACGGAGTGAAAACCTTAACGGTAGCAGGTATTATTGACGATGCAAAAGGCAGTC
Source organism: Bacteroidaceae bacterium (assembly GCA_045597985.1). Classification (GTDB taxonomy): domain Bacteria; phylum Bacteroidota; class Bacteroidia; order Bacteroidales; family Bacteroidaceae; genus Colenecus. Next base: position 52,691 of record JAZLLE010000069.1, read on the forward strand.
TGGGCAAATCGAACTTTGATTCAGCAGGACCTTCAGTTTATTCGTACCTTACTGTCAGCGAAAATGCAATTTACAGCGGAAATGCAATTTACATGGTGAAATGCATGCCAGGCAAGGCCGATGAAGTTCGTAAGGCCATCATAGAAAATGTCTTCCAGGAGCATTCCGGGCAGGTTACCCCTGCAATTACCACACTGTATGATTCGGTGCAGGCAACATCACAGGTGGAACGCCAGCTTATGGGCATATTCTGGCTGTTTGCCGGCATCGCTCTGGTAATATCGCTCTTGGGTATATATTCGGCTGTCACAATGGAAACCACAGTGCGCCGCAAGGAGATGGCCATCAGAAAGATAAACGGCGCAAAGACCCGCCAGATTGCCGCCCTGCTGGGCCGCTTCTACCTGTGGCTGCTGCTCATATCGGCCGCCATTGCGTTCCCGCTAACTTACATCTTCTTCCATTTGCTGAGTTCATCATCAACGATTCACATCTGGGAGCAGATATTCAACTACGGCCCGCTGTTCTATCTGTCGGTCTTCCTGATAGTGGCCGCATTCGTGACCCTGACCGTAGCCGCCCAGATACGCCGCATAGCCCGCATCGAGCCCTACACCATTGTCAAGTCTGAATGAAATTACCGGTCCTATTTATCATTCCTTTCAACAAGCTGGTCTATCAGCCGCTGTCGGTATTCGGGGCTGTCAAACTGGAACTATAGGTCCAACAGAATGTCTTAAGGTTTTTGTGTAAGGAATAATTACCGCGGGGTCGAAGTCTGTCCATATACATGCCCAACTGGCCGATTTTACTTTTCCAACTGGGGAAAACAAAATATCCAACTGGAAAGATAAAATTTGCCAATTGAGCATATATAGGCCTAAGCTTTGGATGGGTCAAATATTGTACGGATTTTTCTGCAAAACCTTAAAACCTTAAAACTTAACGCAAATGACTTGTACCTGCCGGCTAACTCTTGCACAATGGTGTGAACTATATATTAGACAGACTTCATCTGGAGGACATGCATCCGGCAAACGTATTTATTGACACTACTTCCGATGCACCAATCTGCATTGACTGCATAGTGAAATTCAGAAGGGACATCCAATACCCAAATAAGTTTGGTTCGAGGACCTGCTTAAAGAAAAAATAGTCCGGATATTTGTATGTACTGAATAATGTACATATATTTGTGGTTATAAGATTATTTGACATGACAACAACGACAGCAACAAACTTCAGATCCAATGTCAAAAGATATCTGGACCTTGTGATTAATGACAGCCAGGAAGTAATAATCAGCCGTGGCAGTGAATCTGCCGTGCTTATTCCTCTTGAC
>JAZLLE010000070.1:0-10640 GCA_045597985.1 Bacteroidaceae bacterium
CATCACGAGTTCTTTGACAAGGGCAACGAAAAGGTCATCAACCTCTTCCTGACGGGTTGCGGCACGGTCGGCGGATCGCTTATCAAGCTTCTTGCCGCCAATACGCAGAGCATTGCGGAGCGCACCGGCAAGCGCGTTAAACTCATCGGCCTTGCCGACTGGCAGCACTATGTCATCAATGAGGAGGGGCTCGATCCTGCAACTGCGGTTTCGCTGCTTCCTGAAGGAGCTTCATCCGAGAACAACGGTTTCGTGGAGGCGCTCAAGTCCGTTTCTATGGAGAATTCCGTATTCGTGGACTGCACCGCCAGCAAGGAGATTTCCCTGCAGTATCCGGAACTCTTCAAGTGCGGATATTCCGTAGTTGCCTGCAACAAGATAGCATTCTCCGCTCCATTTGTCGAATACAGGGCGATGAAGGAAGCGGCGGTGAAATATGGCGTATCGCTCAGATACGAGACCACTGTTGGCGCCGCCCAGCCGATGGTTGAAACCGTCACCCGCAGCATCAACAGCGGCGACGAGATCCAGCGCATCGAGGCTGTGCTCTCCGGATCGCTCAATTATCTCTTCAGCTCTTACCGCGGTGCGGAAGGTCCGACATTCGCGCAGATTGTCGGGAAGGCGAAGGAACTCGGCTATACCGAGCCTGACCCGGGCATCGACCTGAGCGGACACGACGTGCTCCGCAAGATCATCATCCTTTCGCGCGAGGCCGGTCTGCCTCTGGATGAGGAGGACGTCGAGAAGACTCCGCTGCCTGCTCCTGAGGATGAGGCGGCGTTCCGCAAACTCTATGATGACGCCGCGGCGGAAGGGAAGAGGCTCAGATACATCGCGTCCCTCGTCAAGACTGAGAGCGGCTACAAGGCTGCAATCGGGCTTCGCGCCATCGGCGCCGACCATCCGTTCTTCAACCTCGTGGGTGCGGACAACAGCGCTATGATCGTCACGTCGTTCTATCCTTCGCCGCTGGTCATCCAGGGCGCGGGTGCCGGCGGACCGCAGACGGCGTCAGGACTTTTGAATGATATACTTAAATAGCTTTTTCGGCCCGGTCCGCTCTTTTGCCGGCCGGGCTTCTTTTTTGATATGATCAGGACGATAATATTCGATTTCGGCAATGTGCTGGTGGAATGGGATCCGCTGAATTATTATATTCCCTATTTCGGGGATGAGGGGAAGGCTCGCTGGTTCATCTCGAATATCTGCACCCTGGAGTGGCATTCGTTCCAGGATGGCGGACGGCCGATGGCCGAGGGTACAGCCGAACTTGTCGCCAGGTATCCGGAGTGGGAGAAAGAGATACGGCTCTATTATGAGCATTTTGATGGAATGATTCCCGGTCAGGTTCCTGGAATGGAGGAGTATGTCCGCGAGCTGAAGGCTGCCGGATATCACGTCTGCGGCCTGTCGAACTGGTCCGCGGAGTCTTTCCCTGTCCTCAGTCCGAAATATCCCGTGCTGGGACTCGTCGATGACAGGGTGATTTCTGGCTTCGAGAAGCTTCTGAAGCCGGATCCTGCTATATATGCCCTTGCCCTCGAGCGATTCGGCGCCGTGCCGGATGAGACCGTGTTCATCGATGACAATCCGGCCAACGTCGCCGCTGCCCGCGCTCTCGGCATACACGCCATAAGGTTCGAATCCTGCACCAAGTTGCGTGAAGATTTGGGAGAAATGCTTAATTTTGAAACCGATTGAGAAAATACATCATTATGGTCAAGAATAATATCCGCACGATAGTCTGCCTTATGGTGGCGGCATCAGTATTCGGACAGGTTCAGGCTGACGCCTGCACGGGCGTCTATATCGGCCGCAAGTGCTCTGCTAACGGCAATGTAATCATCGCAAGAAGCGCAGATTCACACAATTTCCTGAGGCATATCGAAATCGTCAATGCCGTGACCGGTCAGCAGGGCAGGCAGGTCAGCGATATGGACGGATTTGCCTGGGCGCTGCCGGAGAATACATACAAGTACATAGGCGTGCCATATGCCGACATCAACGACATCGGTCATTACGCATCCGCCGTGACCAACGAATACGGTCTGGCGATCTCTGCGACCGTCACCGGATACAATAGTCCCGCTGTGCGTGAGGCCGACCCGAACGTGCCTGACGGCATAAGTGAGAAGACCCTGCCGTCAATCCTTGCGGCCTGCTGCAGGACGGCCCGCGAAGCGGTTGAGCTTACCGCGCGCATAGTCGATGAGATGGGCAGCGGCGAGCAGAATATCGTGATGATGGCCGACCGTAATGAAGCCTGGTATATGGAGATATACAGCGGCCATCAGTATTGCGCGGTCAGGATGCCGGACGACAAGGTTGCGGTATTCGGCAACGAATTTATGCTCGGTACGGTGGACGGGGATGCCGAGGATGTCATCTGCTCCGACGAACTCTTCTCATTGCCGGTCGCAAAAGGCTTCGCAGTTGAGGAGGGCAATGGATGCCTCCATTTGAGCCGCACATATATGGGTGACGGCAGATACTACGATTTCTCTCATCTGCGCACCTGGCGCGGCCATCAGCTGCTCGCACCGGCCACAGCTGGCAAGTATGACCCGAAGAAGTATTATCCGCTCTTCTTCGATCCGGAAAAAAAGGTTTCGCTCACAGATGTGATGTCGCTCTTCCGCGACCGCTACGAGGGAACGCAGTACGATCCTGACGTCAACGGCCGCAAGGACATACGCGCCATCGGAGATGAGGAGCAGGGGATGGTCCACATCATCGAAGTGTATGACAACCTTCCTGCGGAAATGGCCTGCGTCACCTGGCTCACCCTTTCAGAATCCGCATTCGCACCGTTCATTCCGATCTCCAATGCCATAATGGATTGCGACAAGCGCTATTCATACGAAGTCACCCGATACGGCTACGATCCTTCATCCGCCACTGTACTTTACAAGAGGCTCAATTCGCTCTGCGCCCGGAAGCGTGTGCAATACGGCACAAATGTCCGCAAATACTGGGAGACGGTCGAACGGCATCTGGTGGAGGCGATGCCGCGCGTGCTCGCGGACGCCGCCGCTGACAGATATGCGAAAGTCTATCTCACTTCGTATTGCAAGGACCTTCAGGAAAAGGCTTTGAATGATGCCCGTCGCATATTCGACGAACTGACCTGGTATATGCTCAACAATTCGTACACTTATACCTATGACTACAGTTTCGACACGCTGAAGGATACAAAGGGTGCCGATCCGGCTCCGTTCGATCCGCTCTGCGACATCGCGCGTTTTGCCGAATGGTCGGGACTTAAATTTGATGGCAACAACCTCACAGCCGCTGATGGTGGCGCAACAGCTTCATTCGTACCGTCAGACGGACATCGCCGCAATCCAGGAACTATTTCATTCAACGGCCGCGACGGCTTCAACCGTCAGATTGAAGGCCGCGTGGAGTCTGTTTCAGGGAAGTTGTACGCTCCTCTTACAGCCCTGATGAGAATCAGTGCTGAGAAATAATCTATCCTTACCGGACTGATATACTCTGCGTCTGCGGCATTGATGAGGCTCCAGAAGCGTATCTTCGCCGAGCCGTGAGCATAAGCGCGCGGAAAATGGCTTTGGAGATGGATTTCATAACTTTGCTTTTATCTTATCTACAAAAGTAGTAAATTTGCATAAATAGTAATTACAACAATATGAAATCCTCATGACCGCTAGCGCTCGCCAAAGAGAATGAAAAGTTATTTCCGTAACTTTGGCCACGAACCAAAAATGCGAGCGCAATGGACAAGACAATCGAATTTGCCCAGGTCGTAGACAGATGTTGCGGACTGGACGTACACAAGAAGGTAATCGTGGCCACAGTCGAGGGGACCGGAATAGCGCGTCAGACGCGCGAGTTCGAATCGACGACAAGATCTTTGACAGAACTGAAAGAATGGCTGTTGGAATTGGGTGTAACGCATGTGGCGATGGAAAGCACGGGAGTATATTGGAAGCCTGTGAACAATATCCTTGAGCCGGCCGGCTTCACTCTTCTGGTTGTGAATGCACAGCACATCAAGTATGTGCCTGGTCACAAGACGGACAAGAAGGACTCGGCATGGATATGCAAGCTGCTGCGGGCCGGACTGCTCAAAGGAAGCTTCATTCCGGACAGGGCTCAGCGTGACCTCCGTGACCTTACGCGGTACCGTCGCAAGAAGGTGCAGGAGGTGACTGCGGAGAAGAACCGTATGCTGAAGGTGTTCGAGGATGCGAATCTGAAGCTTTCGAGCGTGTTCAGCAACGTGAATGGGGTAACTTGTACTCGCATAATCGATGAGATACTTAAAGGGAACACTGATCCCGACTATCTCGCGTCGTTGTGTACTCACGGGAAGTTGCAGAGCAGCAAGGGACAGATCCGTGATGCTGTTGAAGGCGTGTTCACCGAGCATCACAAGTTCATGCTGAAGGCAATCCGCAGGAGCATCGCAAGTCTCGAGGAGGAGATTACCGAACTCGAGTCCGAGATAGACCGCAGATGTGAACCCGTACAGGAGGAGATAGAGCGTCTGTGTACCATCCCGGGCATAGACAAGACCGGTGCGAAGGAGTTGATAGCTGAGATAGGTGTGAATATGGAAGTGTTCCCCACGGCAGCGAACCTTGCCTCCTGGTCTGGAGTGAGTCCCGGGAACAACGAGAGTGCGGGCAAAAAAAAAGCTCGCACGTGAACCACGGGAACAAGGCGACCAAGGCTATCATCACGGAATGCGCCTGGGCCGCGAGCCGCACCAAGAACACGTTCGTAAGCGAAAGATACGGAAGACTGGCAGCACGTCGGGGCAAAAAGAGAGCCCTTGTAGCTACTGCACACGAGCTACTTACTATTGTGTACCATGTCTTGAAAGATCAGGTCGCTTATAGCGAACTTGGATGCGGATATGTTGACGAGAGGCGCAAGAACGCCCGCATCAAGTATCACCTTGAGATATTGAAGAACCTCGGAGTGGACTTTCCCGAGACCTCACCGGTAAGTGCCTAAGTAGGCGCAAATGATCCTGAGGCCGATGTTTTCTGGGACACCAAGCCCGTAAATGAAATTGGCCCAGACGACCGAGAGGCAATGACTGTTGCTACGAGCACGCGAATGAAAGTTCCCTTTTTACTTGGTCGTTTTACATATAATGCCTTCCTGTCTGCCGCAAGTTCCACCCAGGTGCCTGCTATTCTTTTGTCTGTCTACAAATATTGAATGTTTAATTGAACCGCCTCTATTGGGGGGGCGCTTATAATAACTTTACGAATGAAATCAGTAATACTCAAACGTAATGAACAGAGACCTTCTTAAATTCTTAAGCCGGCTGCCGCATGATGAACTGCTTAAATCTCCTTCCGGGAGCCTGCTTGTCAATTATTGGGCATGTGCTGCCGAGCAGTGGAACGCCACACATGATCCGGTACATACAACTATAAAGGATGTGGAAGCCGCATTCAGACTACGCTGGCCGCAGATATACGGTGGCATTAACGATTCTGAGCTGTACCTCTCCTTCAGTTACATTGACTATCTGTTTACGGACAACGAAGACGGGACCGTATCCGGCGGCATATTCAAAAGGGATGGAGAGAAGCCTACCGTAAGGCTGAACATGACGCCTGTCCAGATTGTAGAGCTCGCCATGGCTCTCCGTGTATGTCCTTTAAATGAAGAACAACTTAAAGAGAATCTTGGCAGATACGATCATGCAGAGGAATACATCGAAGCATATTCCCGGCATGAATATCTGAACACGTCGCATCCGATGCCGGAGTCCGAGGCCCTTCATCAGAAGGCGATCCATATGGAAGAGAAGGCCACTGCGTTATATGACATGGGATATTACGAAGAGGCCCTTGAATGGTTTCATAAATCACTGATAACCAAACGTTATGCCGGGCTCAAGAATGGCAGACAAATCTATAGCGATTATGCTTACCAGATGATGGGAATCTGCTATGATTCTCTTCTTGACGAGAGCATGGCAGAAACCTGCTATCTATATGCATATGACGCATACTACAAAAGGATGCTTGATAAACCAGAAGAAGATATGCAAGATGCATGGAACCGGTTGTCGGACTGGGCTTGTATGTATTCAGGGTTTTTGAGAAGAACAGGGCGGTCCGAGGAAGCGGAAAGAATAAAGAATCTGCCTTATGAATATGAATTAAAAGAAATTCAAAGCAGGTTGAACAGATTACTGAGGAATTACCAGATCGAAGTGGAATCAATTGACTCAATAAGGGAAGATTCCATCACCAGATTCCGTCTGCACCTTGCGCCCGAACAGAATCACGACATTATCCGCAAACTGAAGTGTGATATAGCAACGAGCCTCGGGCTCAGGAGAGTTGACGTCAACATCACTCAGGATTATGCTGAACTTGTTATTCCAAATTCAATAGTCTATTAATTATGAGTAATATTTCTATCGTCCTCTCCCCCAATAACAAGACCCGAAAAACTGAGCTTGAGACCCATGTTGTCAATGGCCAGTGGAGTGAGTTCATCAAGGATATCACTCCACTCGGAAGGCCTGATTTAAAAGCACAATCTATCTCGCGGCAAAGAGCATATCGCTGGCAGAAAGCAATGAGAATCTGGAATATGAATCATGAGCCGGAAGCGACAACTCTTGAATCTATAGAAGTAGCCTTCAAAAAGAAATGGCCGTGTACGATAGTAAATTATTCCGGTTGTGGGAAGGTATTGAATATAGCTATCCCCTTTTTGAATTTATCTTTTTCCATATCGACTATGGGGAAGATGCGTGGATATATCAACTACGGGGATGGCAAAAGATTAGGCTCCGACATATTTATGAGCCCGTCTCAACTGACCGATTTTTTACCGTTTCTTATGAACATCGTATATACACGAACGGAAATAGAGGAATTCGAATCAAGGCTATCCTCATTGTCAACTGAAATTGACGGATATATCTCCAATGCAAATCATAATTCGCATAATGAGCCTCTGCCAGCATGGCAGGCAATCAATATATTTGAATTGTTCTATGAAAAATTTCATTGTCTTTCCAGTCTCAACAGGTATGAAGAAGCCCTAGCTGCAATCAAGGATGCACTGTTTTACTTTAATCTTATCGAACAGTTCGAAGATAGAAACGACTGCACTCTGTACACTTGTATTATAGGAAATTGTCCTTTCCCATATGACAACCTGGAATACTTTCTTTATGCTGAATTAAGCCACACCCTGCTGATGCTCGGCAGGCTGAACGAGGCCATAATGAGCTATCGTTCACTATACGAAAGAAAACTGAAGTATATAGAGATCAACCGTATTTGGCCCGGGTATAATTTCGACGGGATTGGTGAAACAGAGCAATACTCCGAAACAGTTGCATATGTTGCTGAGTACTGCCGCTGGGTTGAACATTATTGCGACCTTCTATCCATTGCAATGAATAAAGACCAGGCAATAAAGCAAATGACCAGAGCAATAGATGCCGTCAAGTCACTTACTATATTGAAATACGAAGACTCTATGTTTTATCTAGAACAATTAAAGTGTAGTCTGGAGTCAATGTCAACATCACTTCAGAATATGTAGAATTCTAAATCCAAAGTCCAAACAATTAATACTATGAGTAATATTACTATAGGTTATACCTCTGATAATGACATCAAGAAAATTGACCTTTCGCAGGTTCACTCCATTATCATTGCAGGCGGAAGCGAATCATTAAGGAATACCCTTATCCGCAGCATTCAAGCTGAACTTGAAGCCGCAGCTGTTGATGTCGTATATATGGATTCCAAGGGCCTCTCCCGCATTGCCGAAGAGGTAGCAACAATAGAAGCATTTACCAGTGAAGTTGACGGGAGATTGAAAAACGGGACTCCTGAAAGTGAGGAGAAGGTACTAATTGTGAGTGATTACGCGGACTATATCCTGATGCCAGGAAAAGATGGTCGTGCCTATGCATCGAGGGTCAGGAAAAGCGTAGAACATATCGCAAAGAAAGGAAAAGCTGCTGGGATGCACGTGATTCTGGTTGTTGGCAGGCCCTGTGTCGATGTCCTGCCGAACAACCTCAAGAAGGATTTTCCGACAAGAATCTGCTTCAAGACCCTTACAGGGGTAGACTCTTTTGCCGTCATAAATCTGAGAAAAGCCTGTGAAATCGAATCCAATCAGCTTGTCCTCTGCAGGGAGTACGAGTACGAAGTATTGAACGTTCTGCCATGCGCCCGGGACTGAAACGAATCGTGGACTTCATCCTGGGCGAGCCGAGTCCGAAAGCTCCCGTGAAACCGAAGGTGAACACTGCCCCGCCTCCCGAAAAGGCTACGGTCGTCAACGACCAGTCAGGAGAGTTCTTCAAGGACTTCCTGCTGCAGATATATCCCTGCCGGTACCTGTTTGACGTAGCCGTCATCCATACGAAACCGAAGACCCGGATGGGCACATACAATCCCAGAACCCGCGTGATCAGGATCAACGACGGCTGGGGCGACACCGAGCGCTGCATGGAGATCGCCATACATGAGTACGCTCATCACATCCATTTCACGGAAAAGGGAAAGACGCAGCGCAAGGAGGACCCGCACGGGAAGCAGTTCTGGCAGATATATGGTCAGCTGATGTTCATGGCCAAGCAGAAAGGCATGTACGACCACTATGACGCTCTGGGAAGGAACAGCGATGTACCTACAGGGAACTCGGATCAATGAGAATCCGTTTCCACTGATTCACGAGTTTCCGCAGTGTCCAGCTGGCGTTGGCCGGGCTTGTGCTCGGCATGCCGTAGACAACGATATTCTGGCTCACCTCCTGAGCCTTATAGAGGACTGAGTCATTCCATTTGAAGAAAGCGCGTTCGGCCGTCTTGCCGTTGGCGGCTATCACGCGGATCGTAGGGTTTTCCTTCAGTAGGGTGAACAGGTCATTGAGCTCGGGCTCCCTGATATCGGAGTCCAGGCTCCCCTCCCTCTCGGCGGAATGATAGACATCCCACAAAATGATTCCGGCATCCGATAGGAGTCTCTTCTTCGCTTCATAGTCTTCCGGAAGGGGCTTGCCCAGCACAGAAGACATCACCTGCCAGAAACGGTTGCGGGGATGGCCATAGTATTGCTGCATCTCTATGGACTTGTCTCCCGGAAGGGAGCCGAGGATGAGGATGCGAGGATTCTCGCAAAGAAGAGGTGGAAGGCCCTGCTTGCTCATGTTACTGGATTTTGATGAGTTCAATCTCGAAGCAGAGGGTGCTCCAGGCGGGGATGCCGTCCAGTTTCATTGAGCCATAGCCGTACTTGGCCGGGATGAACACCTCGTATCTGTCTCCTGCGTGCATCTTCAGCAACGCAGCTTGCCAGCCGACAATCACTTCCCTTACGCGGAAACATGCGGGAAGGTCCTGTCCGTCGGTGGTGTCAAAGACCGTCCCGTCAATGAGACGCCCGGTATAGTTTACGAACACTATGCTGTTAAGTTGCGGGCGGATCTCGCCTGTCCCCTTCTCCAACTGGCGCATCAGGATGCCGCTCTCGAGGGCAATGATTCCTTCTTCCTGCGCCTTCCGCTCCAGGAACTTCTCGTTGGCCAGTTTATACTGTACTGCCCTATTTGGTTTCTTGCTCATATCATAAGGAATATTCTACCGGCCGTGCAAACAAACGTGTCCGGAAATGACTTTATGGTTCTATATACGAAAGCAGAAGATACCGGATGGCCATCCTTGCAGACGAACAGGCGTTCCCTGTTGATGATGTCCGCTATCTGGTCTGTCTTCAGCCCCCCGTTGCGCCGGGCAAGGACGTAGACTATGGCTTCCTCAATTTTCATATAGGCATGCTTTCATCTCAACTCTGTCACCGTTGAAAAGGGTCCCTTCGGCGGCAAGCCTTTCCTTCTGTGCTTCCGGGCCACCGAAGGCATAGCCCTCGCCCAGTCTGCCATCAGAATGAACTACCCTATGGCAGGGAACAGACAAAGGTGTTCTGTTGGTATGGAGCGCATTCCCTACGGCACGGGCCGCCCCGGGATGACCAGCGGCGATAGCGATGCGACCATACGTTGATACTTTTCCTGCCGGTATGGCAGCCACTGCCTTGAATATGTCTTCCCGGAACTCCATTCAATCCTGTATGATATTCCACCTCAGTCTCCAGATTCCGTCATTGAAATCATGACTGAGAATCTTGAACGTCCCTATTTCAGACGTATTGCGGACGTGTGCGCCAATGCATGCACATGCGTCATAGTCCCCTATCCTGACTATCCGCAGGGTCTCTGACGCATCCTCCGGGAGTTTGCTCAGATCAACGATTTCAGCCGCCTGGTCCCTTGTCATGAATTCAATGGTAACGGGAAGACCAGAAGCAATCACTTCGTTGACCTTCGACTCAATGGCGGCCACCTGATCATCAGTAGGACAAGACTCCAGGATGTAGTCGCACTTGGACTTCTTCCTCTCAATGTGGGCATTCCGGCTGCGGGAACAGCCGATCATCCTCACCATCGTCTGATTGAGTATATGCTCGGTGCTGTGTACTGCCGGTTCGGACATATGTCTAACTTGCAACTCCATCATTTTCTGTAGGTTCCTTTGTCGCAGAGCCATTCGGATGCAGGAATGACATTTATGGTTTTGCCGTCCTCCGTGATGGTATGGCGCTCTCCTTCCATCA
>JAZLLE010000071.1:0-30730 GCA_045597985.1 Bacteroidaceae bacterium
CATCGTAGTTCTTCTTCAGCAGGGCATATGCCTCGTCGGTCGTGATGCCAAGGTCCCCGGCATACTCCTCTATGCAGGGGCGGAGCACCGTATCGAGTTCCTCCTGAGTGATACCGCAAAGGCCTGAATAGGCATCATCCAGGGAAATCTGTCTCAAGTTGTTCAGTTCCGAGAAAATGCTGAGCTGCGAGAACTTTGTTACACCAGTGATGAAGACAAAGCGTAGATATTCACCTTCATCCTTAAGTACCTGATAGAACTCGCGAAGCATAGAACGCATTTTGTATAGTTCTTCAGGTTGGTCAAGCAATCTCATGATTGGTGAATCATATTCGTCAAGAATTATGACTACTTTTTCGCCAGTTTGCTCGTGAGCACGGTGTATCAAACGCCGGAATCTAGCCCCAGGTGTTTTATCAGCCTCGTTTCTGCCATATAGTGATTCGTAATCACCAATGAATGCTTCTAACTTAGACTTGGCATCTGGAATACTGCAGTCCTTCAGTCCACTTAGGATAAAATGAAGCACAGGGTACGTCTTCCACTCCTTCTCCAGATCCATCACCTTCAGTCCGTCAAACAATTCCTTCTGACCTTTGAAATAAGCCTTAAAGGTATTGCATAGTAGAGATTTTCCGAACCTTCAAGGACGAGCCAGGAATACATAACTATATTTGACGGCAAGATCGTACATAATGTCCGTCTTGTCAACATACAACATACCTTGTTCCCTTATTTTCTGGAACTGGTCTATATCTACCGGGTATCTATATTTGCTTATGTTCATACGTTTGCAAAACAGCTTTTGTGAATTGTAGCCGACAGTTGTCGGTAAAGGTACGAAAAACCCTTCAATTTACAGTCATTTTGGTGATATTTCCTGTTTTCCGCAATGGGGAATGAACAACAAACACAACTTGTTATGAACGAAATTGATAAGCCTACGTATCTGTACGAGGGAGAGAGTCTGGAAATCCAGAACTGGAATGAGAAGAAGGAAATCACATTTGACGAGCTTGTCAAAGCCGTCAGAGTGACCAGCGAAGCCTCACAGGCTTCCGCGCTGAAAGCAATCAACCTAAACAGACATAAAGGGTAAAATCTTCACAGGCAAGGGTCCTTATTCAGGCAACAGCATATTCCTTCCAGCCGCAGGCTACTACCACTGGATGGAAAACAAAGTCATTAAGGGCGTGCCAGACAAATACAGTGGAAACATGAACTACTACGGGTGCTACTGGTCTTCCACGCCACTCTCATTGTGGATGATTGTACTATTTATGTAGTTCCTGTCTGGAAATGGCTAATCGAAGAGTAAACCCGATTGCTTAAATATACATTAGAAAAGAAAAAGCCATTTCTTTTGTTGAAAAGACAAGTAGCCTTCCTTCAAATTGGACTAAAGCGATGGCTATTATTTCTCCATTTTCTCTAATCAATGTACAATTGTAATCTGAAGTTTTTGTAGTTTTGTGAAAGTTGAAAATTGTTAATCTGCAAAGAATTATTCTTGAAATCATTTTCTGTGCCGGGAAAAAGTTGTAATTTTGTAAAACTTATGGTTAAGAATACCTTCAATAACAGTCTTTCAGTGTCCGCTCCTATGCAGGCGTGGGGGGGGGGTATTTGCTTCATAGTCAGCAATTTAGCATATTCAATAACATCGTTTGCCGTCTGGGATTCAATCTTGAACCCCGGACGGATTCTTTGTGCGTGTAACCCGGAAACAAGAACAAACCAAATAATTTTCAATCAAGATGAAACAAGACATCAAAAACAAAGAACTGCGGGAGCGCCAGATTTACGTTCCTGCGAGCGTGACAGTCATTGAGACCTCGATGCAGAGAGTCATCTGCGCAAGCGGCAACGAAAGCTACAATGATGGAGACACCTCCGGATGGTATAACAGTTAACGGCAATCAGAATTATGAGGAAATATTTATTCATCGCTCTGGCTGCGATAGCAGCGCTCAGCAGTTGCTCAAAGGAAAATCTTGTCGCCAACGAGGAGAACGGCAAGGAGGCTCAGGTCTTCACCGCCACGATGGAGGATGGAATCACATCAAAGGCCACATTCGACCAGACAAACAAATGCGCCCTTTGGGAAGTAGGTGACGTAATAAGCATCGACGGTCACGAATATACCGCCGATCAAGCAGGAGCGTCAAGCACTTTCACCGGCTCCGGTGCGACGGAATCAACACATCACGCATATTTTCCCGCAAGCCTCTATAATGGCGGTACGCCGACCCTGCCTGCCAATGTCAGCGAGAAATGGGCAGAGGGTCAATTCAATATGCCTATGTACGCCGAGAGTCCAGACTTGAATCTCTCTTTCAAGAACCTCTGCGGTGTGCTGAAGATTACCGTAACAAGCGCTCAGTTAACAAGCGTAGAATGCATCACAGTAAGCAGTACAAACTGCGCTACAAGCGGTGCGTTTAACGTTACAGACAAAAAAGCTGTTCTTACCGACGCATCAAACACAGCCAATACCGTAACCGTGACCTACACCGATGCTGTTGCCACCGATGCCACCGGAAAGGTGTTCTACGTAGCCATACCTGCCCAGACCTATAAGAACCTGTCAATTGCAGTCAGCGACGGCACAACCACCAAGGTTATGACAACCACGAAGGACCAGGATATCACGGTTGCCCGCAACACGGTTTATCCTATCACCTTCGATGGTCAGCCCACCACAGGTACAGCCAAGAGGACGGGGGACTTTGACGTGAACTGGGTTCAGCTCTGGGCTAGCGGTCCCAAGTTCGCCGAGTACAATGTAGGTGCAGAAAATAACAAGGCAGAGGATTACGGTGGCGATTACACATGGACAGTCAATGACGACACCGCCACCAACCTTTGGGGCAGCAACTGGCGCATGCCGACAAAGGCAGAGTTTGAAAACCTTCTTTCCAACTGTAATGTGGCATGGACAACTGTCAACGGCAAGAGTGGCCGTAAATTCACCGGCAAGGGAGCCTACGCATCCAACAGCGTGTTCCTTCCTGCTGCCTTCGAACAGGGCCGCTACGGGGCCTACTGGTCTTCCACACCCACACCTGATAACAGCGGCTACGACCTGTACTTCGAATCGGACAGCCAGGAAATTGACTTCAAAAACGCCCCCTTTTTCGGCATCTCCGTCCGCGCGGTGCTTGCGGAGGAGTAGGCTTTGCCACTCTCATAGCGTCAGCGGAGAGAGAACTTGAAAGGTGCATATCCCTGCCCAACCCAATACTTATAGTCCGTCATGTCTCCAGCGCACCCCAAGGTACGCCCAAGCCATGACGGACTATAGTATATATAAATACCATAAAAAAAAAAAAAAAAAAGGAAAATCAATGGCAATGCTTGAGGAGATAATAAAGACAGAAAAGTCGCGAAGCGACTCGCGCGCGTTTTCTCAGATTCACCTTTTCAAGGAAAGGGTTTTCCTTCGTGCCTACGAGCAGGAGAAGTACTTCCAGCAGATGAAGAGCCTGCTGGGCTTCAACCGCCAGCGCAACTGGTAAAATGACTACTTTCTCAATCCCGACGGACTCACTTGACAAGCCAGTAACCGAATGCAGTCAGTGCGATACCGGCAATGATGCTGACGGCAATGTAAGCCGCGAAGCCGGCGATATTATGACACTGTAGCATGGCAAGACTCTCCCTTGAGAAGGTTGAGAATGTTGTAAAGCTGCCGCAGAAACCGGTTATCAGCAGAAAGCTCCAACCACCGGAAGGTTCCGATGCCTTTGACAACAGACCGCCAATAAGCCCTATCAGGAAACATCCCAGCAGATTGACAGTCAGGGTTCCCCAGGGAAAACCCGCACCACCTCCCTTCATCAGCGAGGATACCAGATATCTGGTCACTCCGCCAATGAAACTGCCGGCACCTACTATCAGTATCGTTTTAAACATACCTCACATACACTATTTGCAGGCACAAATATAACAAAATTCGGATACAAGTATCCCTGCAATCAGCCCTGCGTATGCGAGCAGCATAATGAAATTCTCCAATTTCGTTCTTTGAATATTCACATATCTTTTATTAGCGGTTACCGGAATAAAAAAATTATTCTACAAGTGGTTTCGAGCCGAACAGCATACTGGCAGAGCCGTCAGACACTATCCACTCCTTGCTGCTTGTGCGGCTGAATGAGTCAATTACCACAAGGATGGAGTCATTGCTTACAATAAAGACTTTCTCAGAAGGCTCGGTAGATGTCTCGTACGCACTATTCAACTCTGCCGTATCAACAGGCGAGTCTAGAATCAGTCTCTCATTACGATACACTCTCAGCGTGTCATTCTCAAGCATATAACTCCCGTTCCCTCGCCCTCTTTGGCCATACAGGCTGCCAAGCAAATATGGATATTTGTCCAGGGGAAGCCGGACAGCAACCGGGCGGGAGTAATCAATCCATCGGTCGTTATACAATATGGTGCTGAAGTCCAGCACGCCTGCCATGTTCTCAAGTTTCTCCTCTCCCATCTCACGGAAAAGGTAATTGTAAGCCTCGGCCAGCTCGTGAAGCTGGTCTTTATCACAATCCGCAATATGTATGGACTCACGCAGCTTGCCGGTTGCGGCATCGCGCAGTCCAAGCGAGTCTGCGATCCGCTCCATACGGGCCTTCTGACTGGCAATGCCGATACTCTTGGCTGATATTCCAGGGATATATGTCAATATGATTATCACGCACGCTGCCAGCAATGCGAACAGGCGGTAACGGTTCAGAGTGCGGACGGCCATCATTACAGATACAACGGTCATCACCACACCAGCTCCAATCAGATAGACGCGCGAGTCAGTAAGGGCGTATGTACGGATGCGGTAGGTCAGGCCCCACCAGAACAGCACGAGTATTGGTATTACTATCCAATGCAGTCGCTTGTAGAACCAGCCGTATGTGGAGATTCCGGCCGCCTCGTCCAGCATCCTGCCGCCTACCGCTACCAGAAAGTATGCCATCACCATTGCTGCCACGCCGCCAAGCGGGAGCGACATTGTAATAACAGCGCGCGCCACATAGGCATAAAGGATGAGGGTATAGATGATTATAGCAGGAGATACTATATACTTGGAGATAAATCCGATGAACGGCGGTACGGATGTATTGAATCCCTGCGGGCCGTGGCTGTCGCACCTTAGGCAGAAGAAGAGCGGGCCAAACAGGAAGAGCGGCCACTGGTAGCCGTAGCTCAGAATCTTGTCATCAACATCAAACAGATAGGCAAGCGAGCCGAGTACGGCATAAATCACGCCCAGCAGAATACCTACAAAAATTCCGGCAATGACGAAGTCGCTGATTACTGTTACGAAGTTGGCGCTGAAAGGCGCGTTCTCTTTGGCATTCCTGCGGCACAGGAACAGCAGCAGGAAACTGAGCAGCAATCCGAAGCCATAGCCGAAGCTGTCGGTATAATCAGCCATATTCAATGCCAGCACCGGAATTGCCACCACTATCGACAAATAATATAGCCAGCGTCTCTGGCCGGATGTCCGGAAGTTTACGGCAAGGCAGACCAGGCCGCATATCGGGAAGAACTCCATCTTGGCAAACAGCTCACTTTCGCTATTATTGCCGAATATCAGGCCGATTACAGTGAAAGCCACGCACAGCACCAGCTCCACAGGGAAGCGTACAACTATTCCACGAAGGTCATTTCCCAGTTTCTCCAGACTGAGGTATTTGCTTATTACACCTGATTTCATCTTCTCCGAAAAATACCTTATCAGTCCGTGAGGTCTTCTTTCTTGCCTTCTTTTGTGGCAAAGGAATGACATTCAGCGCAATTCCAACCACCTTCCGAACCTCACTGGCGTGATCAATGTCAAGAATATAGTGCTCCTTCGCTCCGTCGTACGGACAGCCGCACTCGGCATCGGCCATCAGCGGCTCCAGCTCTGGCAGTTTCTTGATATAGCAGATATTGTCGCACACAAGTATCAGTGGCTTCTCATCGACATACACAAGCCAGTCTCCGAACATCTTCCTTGCCCTCACGATGCCTGTTCCCTCTATCTGGTCGCAGACATACTGCACGAAATCCAAGGATGAAGCCATATCATAACTCGTAAACGATATTTCTGCAGCCAAGCTCATGAAGCAACTGGTACGCGCCCTCAAACCGGTCAAGGTCAGCCGGCGCGTGCGCGTCTGAGCCTACAAGCACCGGGATATTCAGCTCACACAGATGCTTTATGGTCGATGATGCAGGATAGAAATCCGTATGCCGGCCCTTATACAGGCCACGGGTATTTATCTCGCAGATTATTCCATACTGTCTGATTAAATCCACGGTCTCATTGACAAGGCTCTGGAACCAAGGCTCATCGTATGTGAAATAGCGGTCCTTGTTGTGCATCACCACCTTGTCAAAATGGCCGATGATTGTGGGACGCACCCGCTCTATCATCTCGTTGTTCTGATGGAAGAATGCCGTAACAGCCTTTCGGGCATCACCATTGAATATACGCCGGATGCCGTCGTCATAGACCTCCTGATGCGAGCCGTCAATGAACCAGAGGTCATCGGGATTCACGCTTCTGTCGTTCACCAGATGAACGCTGCCGATACAATACTCCAGACCGCCCTCGCTGATAAGGCTGCTGAAATCATCCAGCACTCCCGGTATATAGTCTATCTCAAGTCCAAGATGTATCTTAATGCGGTCTGAATACTCTTCCCTCAACGCGCGAACCTCATTACAATAATTCCCATACTCGCTATGATCAATGGCGAAATTGTTCTGGAATGGTACAGGCGCGTGACCGGAGAAGCCCAGATGCGTGAAGCCGTGCGCTATGGCGTACTCCACATACTCACGAAGCTCACCCTTGCCGTCGCAATAGCGCGAATGCGTATGATAGTTTACTTTCATCTGAAATGTCATCATATACAAGGCAAATATAAGGAATGTTGGCCAAAACAGAGAGTGCATTTGAAAATAATTCTTTAACTTGCGCTGGTTTCAGGCACGCCATTCAAGTAATCTTCAATACAAACATTTAAAAGATACAGGTTTATGAGAAAAAGCATTCTAAAGGCAATGGTTCTTACAGCCTTGCTTTGCAGTTGCGCCCCAAAGGTACAGATCAACGAGATTAAGAGCAGAATTGTGGAAGATGGCGGAACCGGAGCCTGTAAAGCCATTATGGCTACCGACTCCACTTTAGCCACACACACCATCTTCAGGCCTCAGGACCTGAGTGTATTCAACAAGAAGAACCCTCTGCCGGTATTGGTATGGGGTAACGGAGCCTGCGCCAACTCACCTTGGGAGCACGTCAACTTCCTGAACGAGATTGCATCGAACGGTTTCCTGGTAGTAGCCATCGGCCCGATGCCCGAGGAGGGACAGCGTGGCGGAGGCCGCTCCGAGTCAAGCCAGCTGAAAGACGCTATGGACTGGGCCATCGCCCAGAATGCGGACAAGACCAGCCAGTATTATGGCAAGCTTGACCTGAGCAACATAGCAGCCGCAGGTATGTCTTGCGGAGGCCTTCAGACTCTTGACATCTGCAAGGACGAGCGCCTGAAGACTATGATGATATGCAACAGCGGTCTGTTCAAGCCCTCAAATGCCGGAAGTGCTGTTCCTGGAATGCCTATGCCTAAGAAGGAGAGCCTGAACGACATCCACACCCCTATCATCTACATTCTTGGCGGCCCGACCGACATAGCATACGATAACGGTATGGATGACTTCGCCAACATCAACCACGTTCCGGCATTCGCGGCCAACTACCCTGTAGGCCACGGCGGCACATACGCCCGCCCGCACGGAGGCGAGTTCGCCGTAGTAGCCACAGCCTGGCTGAAATGGCAGCTGAAGGGCGATACCGAGGCCGGCGCATTCTTCACCGGCGAGCCTTGCGGACTAAGCCTGCGCGAGGGCTGGACTACCGACAAAAAGAATATTCCATAAGGGATATAGTCACGTCGTCAGGGTACAGATGACACGATCATCTGGCAACGGGCGCAATCGAAACGCAACGCAAAACGGCGGCCATCCGACGTACTCAGATAATACGGTTCTGTGTATGCTGATGGCCCGCCGCCGTTTTTTTGGCACCATCCCATAGCATAACGCAGGCAGTGACGGCAGAACATTATCTCCGCGCCATCCACGTGACGTCTCTCGTATGCGTCGGCAACACTCTCCACACCGTGGTCGTGGTAAAAACGGCGAGCCTCAACATTCATCACATTGCCCAGGTATGTAAGATTCCTGACAGGATATCCGGCATCGGCCGATGCCGCCTTGCGCTCCAGACGCAGGCGGTTTTCAGAGCGTCTCACCAACAAGGCATCAACTGTCTTGCGACGCATATCTGAGAGCAATGATGACGGCACGAACCACTCGCCGCTCATATCAACTCTGACATCTGAAGCCTCAAACACAGTTCCGCCAAGTTTAGCGAGCTGAGTCTTGATATTCGTATCCTGCGGACTGCGGGCCTGCTGATGCTCAAAACCGGACGTAACAGATACGGAATTGCCATCAGCGTCACACACCGACACGCAGAAACCGCCATCGCAGTCCTTGAAAACAATCGCAACGGGAATATGGCGTTCGGCAGACTCTTTTGACAGAGTCTTGTCAAACTCGTAATCAAAGTTTCGGAACAATGGTGTGTTCTCCGGAATATGTACGGAACCGTCCTGAGTATTCTCAAAAAGGAATAAACGACCACCTTCAACCTTATTCACACGGAAGCCGTGAAGAGCGCCATTCCTATCAAAGAAACAGAGACCATCGCCATTATGGAATCTGGCAGGCCCCTTCACCATAAGCCAGCCGGGGCCGCTGCGTCCGGCCAATCCTATATACGCTCCTATCGACTTGGGCGAATTGAAAGACCAGATATCATTCGTGCGCCCATGCAGGAAATAATCGGTGAAACCACGGTTAAAGCTCTTTGCCGGGTCTGGTGTGAAAGTATATCTGACATTACCGCCAGATGAGCGCATATAGTCACCACGACTATCAAGAATCCCGTTCAGCCTCTGGCTGTATGCTGCGGTCACGTTCTTTACATACGATGTCTCTTTCAGCCGTCCCTCTATCTTGAACGACACCACACCGGCATCAAGAAGTTCCTCAAGACTGTCTATGCGGCACATATCCTTCAACGAGAGGAGATGCTTGCCCCGGACTATCGCACGTCCTTCCGCATCTGTAAGATTGAAAGGCAGACGGCAGAACTGAGCGCACTCTCCACGGTTCGCGCTCCGGCCAAAGCAGCATTCCGACGCATAGCACTGACCGCTGTAGCTCACACACAGGGCACCGTGGACAAAGCATTCCAACTCAACATCAGGACAGGCATCGTGAATGGCGCGAATCTCATCAAGAGAGAGCTCACGCGCCAATACCACACGCGAGAAGCCGCAACCGGCAAGGAAGCGCACCTTATCTATAGAGCGCACATCCATCTGGGTGCTGGCGTGCAACGCGATAGGCGGAAGGCTCATTCTGAGGATAGCAGTATCCTGAACAAGGATGGCATCGACGCCGGCCTTATAAAGCTCCCATATCAGAGCCTCAGTATCGGCAAGCTCGGAATCCTTGAGGATAGTGTTGACTGTGACATACACCCGGGCATTGAACAGATGCGCATAGTTAGCTAACTCTGCTATATCCTCAATGCTGTTACCGGCCGCTGCCCTTGCGCCAAAACGGGCGGCACCGATGTAAACCGCATCAGCACCATGTCTTATAGCCTCCAGCCCGCATTCCAGATTACGGGCCGGAGCCAGCAGCTCAACCTTTCTGACCTCCCTCATAAAGTCTGACAGACCGTACAGCCGCCATCAGCCAACCGCCATTACCAAATCTTAGCTCTCTTCTCCGGCTCCAGATACAAGGCATCGCCCGGCTGGATGTTGAAAGCCTCGTACCAGGCATCAATATGCGGCAGAGTACCGTCAACACGCCACTTGCCAAGTGAATGAGGATCGCTCTTTGTGCGATTGCGAATTTCCTCGTCACGAATCTGACCTGCCCATACCGCTGCGTATGCCAGGAAGAAGCGCTGATCTGGTGTGAAACCGAGCTTGTCCTCCTGCGGCTGATCCTTTGTGGCATTCTTGAATGCCTGATACGCCACCATCAAGCCACCATGATCTGCGATGTTCTCACCCTGTGTGAGTGTACCGTTGGCATTCAGGCCGGGAAGGACCTCGATACCGTCAAAGTGGTCAATGATGACCTGAACTCTCTGCTTGAACATCTCAGCATCCTCCGGAGTCCACCAGTCTGCGAAATTGCCCTCCTTATCGAACTGACGTCCCTGGTCATCGAATCCGTGAGTCATCTCGTGACCAATCACGACACCGATGGCACCGTAGTTGAAGGCATCGTCCGCGTTCATATCGAAGAACGGATACTGCAGGATACCTGCCGGGAAGCAAATCTCGTTTGTAGTCGGATTGTAATATGCGTTTACAGTCTGTGGAGTCATATGCCACTCTGTATTGTCCACCGGCTTTTTGTATTTCTTCTCAACGGCATCGGCCCAGAAGAACTTCTGTGCCTCAACTGAGTTCTCAAAGAATGTCTTTGACGGGTCAATAACCAGATTTGAATAGTCCTGCCACTTGTCAGGATAACCGATCTTGACATAGAAAGCGTCCAGTTTCTCGTGAGCCTTGGCCTTTGTCTCCGCGCTCATCCACTCCTGGTCATCAATACGCTGGCCAAGTGCTGTCTGCAGGTTCTTGACCAGATTCTCCATACGCTCCTTGGCTGCCGCAGGGAAGTACTTCTCCGCATAAAGCTGACCGATAGCCTCGCCCATCCAGCCGCTTACGGTACTGGTGGCGCGCTTCCACATTGGCTTCTGCTCCTGCTGACCACTTATCACCTTGCCATAGAAATCAAAGTTGGCGGCATCTATCTCCTGAGTCAGAGCCGATGCGTTGGCGTCAATCATCTGCCACTCCATCAGGGCCTTAAGGTCCTCCAGAGGCTGGTCTGCCAGAATTGCCTCAACCTCGTGAATAGGCTCAGGCTGACCAACATCGACAAAGTCCATATCGGCAAGGCCAAGTATTCCGAAGAACTCGTCCCAATTAATGCCGCTGAAATCCTTCTTCAGGTCTGCATACGCCATCTTATGGTAGTTCGATGCCGGATCGCGAAGCTCTACACGGCTGCGTGACTTCTCAGCCAGACGGGTCTCTATTCTCATAACCGCCTCCATCTTGGTCTGAGCAGTCGCCTCATCAAAGCCGAAAAGGGTGAACATACGGACTACGTGCTTCTTGAAAGCCTCGCGAATAGCAGTTGTAGCCTCGTCTGTATCAAGATAATACTCTTTCTGACCAAGCGAGAGGCCGCCCTGACCAAGGCTTACCAGGTTCATTTTGCTGTCCATCATATCAGCACCGATGCCTACATCGAAAAGGCCGCTCATTCCGTACGGGTCAAGCTCTGTCATCTCCCTCATAATCTGCGAGCGGTCGCTGATGGCGGCTATGCGCTCCAGATAAGGACGTAAAGGCTCGATGCCCTCGTTGTTCCTACGGGTGGTATCCATTACCATCTTGTAGATGTCGGCAATCTTCTGAGCGTTTGTGCCAAACTCATTGTCAGCGGCTACAATGCCGTCAATCAGGTCTTTCAACTGCTGACGGTTGTCCTCTGCCAGTTTGTCGAAACTGCCGAAACGTGAATACTCATCAGTAATAGGATTGGCAGCTATCCAGCCACCGTTCGCAAACTGATAGAAATCATCACCAGGACGTGCGGTCTGGTCCAGATTCTCCGCCTTGATACCTGCATTCATCTTTTTCTCTCCTGTACAGGCAGCCACTGCCAGTGCCGCAGCCGCCAAAAACAAAATCTTTCTCATTATTTCGTAAATAAAGTCTTTTCTCTACAAATGCGTCATAGTGGCAACCCCGGAGCTTTTTGGGGTGTCAGTTTTCCAGGACCGTGGCCACCCTCGGCGCGTAAGAGGGAGGGGCCCGCCGCGTCAGCGGTGGGAGGGAGAGCGAAACGAAGTGAAGCGAAGTCCAGGAAAGCTGACACCCAAAAAGCGTGTGACAAGCCTACCCTTCCAGCTCCATCATTGCGTCTTCCCATTCTTTCTCAGCCTTGTCAAGCTCCTCGCGAAGTTTGCCGTAAGCCGCGAACATCTCCTGATTCTGAGCACCCGAAGGCGTTGAGAGCCACCCCTCAAGCTCCTTCATCTCGTCACTCAGCTTGTTCACGCGCTTCTCGGCCTCATCCACCCGTTTCTGCAGTCGCCTGCGCTCACGCTCCTGCTGTTTTTTCTGCTCATAGTCATCCTTGCCGGCATTTGGCTTATCAGCCGTCGGCTCCGGCTGTGCTGAACCGCCCTTCATCCTGCCGATATCAGCAAGTGAGTCAAGATTTCTCTTCTGCAGAAAATCATATATGCCTCCCAGGTGCTCACGCACCTTTCCATCACCAAACTCATACACCTTAGATACCAGTCCGTCAAGAAACTCACGGTCGTGGCTAACCAATATCACCGTACCGCTAAAAGCCTGGACAGCCTCCTTCAGAACATCCTTTGATGCCATATCAAGATGGTTCGTAGGCTCATCCAGAATAAGCAGATTAACAGGTGAGAGCAGAAGACGTATCATCGCCAGACGGCTTCGCTCGCCACCCGACAGCACCTTCACCTTCTTCTGGTTCTCCTCGCCGCCGAACATAAAGGCACCCAGGATATCATTAATTTTAGTCCTTATATCGCCGGTAGCGACATTGTCAATAGTATCATAGACCGTCAGCTCCTCATCAAGCAGCTGCGCCTGATTCTGCGCATAATAGCCTATCTGAATGTTGTGCCCGATCTTCAGGTTGCCGTCAAATGGAATCTCGCCCATAATGCACTTTACGAGCGTTGACTTTCCCTCACCGTTACGGCCCACGAAAGCCACCTTCTCACCGCGCTTTATGGTGAATTCCACGCCACTGAAAACCACGTGCTCACCGTACGATTTCGCCACGCCATCGCATATCACCGGATAATCGCCACTGCGCTGGGCAGACGGGAATTTCAGGCGCATAGCCTTGTTGTCAAGCCCGTCTATCTCAATCGGGACAATCTTCTCCAATGCCTTGATGCGGCTCTGAACCTGCACGGCCTTGGTAGGCTTGTAGCGGAAACGCTCAATGAACTCCTTGGCATCGGCTATCTCCTTCTGCTGATTCTCGTAGGCACGGATCTGCTGCTCACGCCTCTCAGCGCGGAGTCTCACGAATTCATCGTACCTGACCTTGTAGTCATAGATGCGGCCGCACGAGATCTCAATGGTACGGTTAGTCACATTGTTGATGAAAGCGCGGTCGTGACTCACCAGAATAACCGCACGGCTACGCTGTGCCAGAAACTCCTCCAGCCACTGTATGCTCTCAATGTCAAGATGGTTGGTAGGCTCGTCCAGAAGCAGTACATCCGGATGGCTCAGAAGCAGTTTGGCAAGCTCAATACGCATTCGCCATCCACCGCTGAACTCACTGGTGGGACGGTCAAAGTCCGTTCTGCGGAAGCCCAGGCCCAGCAATGTCTGCTCCAGCTCTGCCTGATAATTGCCGGCGCCCATCATCTGCAGGCGCTCACTCTCGTGAGTGAAGCGGTCCAGGAGTGTCTGATACTCCGGAGTATCGTAATCCGTGCGTTCAACAATCTGATTGTTCAGTCTCTCCACCTCGGCCTGCAGCCTGTGCATAACCTCAAAGGCAGTCTCCACCTCATCGCGTACGGTGCGAGAGTCGGTAAGTCTCATAACCTGCGGCAGATAGCCTATCGTGGTCTCCTTAGGAATGGATACCACACCTGAAGTGGGCTGTTGCAGGCCGGCGATTATCTTGAGCATAGTGGATTTGCCCGCGCCATTCTTGCCCACAAGGGCAATACGGTCACGGTCATTCACCACATAGCTCACACCGCTGAACAGAGGCTTCGCGGCAAACTCAACCTTAAGGTCTGAGACTGAAATCATCTATTAATTCTTGAGTTAGAACAGTTTCTCCGGGTAAACGCCCTCATCTACAAGCTGGCGGATCTTGTCAACCACACCCTGACGGTCCTCTGCGTATGTCACACCGAACCACTTTGATGTAGTGTCGAGCACCTCTACGGTAGCAGTGCCCTCAGTGATGAGCTTGTTAACCATAAGCGGAATGAAATACTCCGACTTCGGCTTCTCAATGTTATCCTTGAGCCACTCCTTGAAATACTCCTCAGAATACTCAAGATAATCCGGAGTGAATCCCCATACATTCATTGATACCGGGGTATTGTCCTCAATCCTTACCCAGTTCTCCTCGTCCTTGTAGCACACATCACCATCCTTGCGGATAATCTCAGTACGCTCAACCACGGTAGTCAGATGATTCTGAGCATTAACCTCGCATACGCCACGCGATACCTTTCCGTTCTCGCTCAGAGTGTTGGCCACACGGAAGCCTACCATAGCATAAGTATTCTTAGCGCCCTCCGGCAGCTCAGACAGGAACTTGCCCATAACGGTAAAACAGTCACGACCATAGAAGTCATCGGCATTGATTGCGCAGAAAGGCTCGTTGATCACGCTCTTGCCCATCAGAACCGCATGATTGGTACCCCAGGGCTTTGTGCGGTCAGCCGGACAAGAGAAGCCCTCCGGCAGGTCGTTGATTGACTGGAACACAACCTCAACAGGGACGTGTCCCTCGTACTTGCTCAGCACAAGGCGACGGAAATCCTCCTCAAAATCCTTTCTGATAACGAACACAATCTTGCCGAATCCAGCGCGGATCGCGTCAAATACGGAATAATCCATAATGGTCTCGCCCGACGGGCCAAGCATATCAAGCTGTTTCAGACCACCGTAACGGCTGCCCATACCGGCAGCAAGGACAAACAATGTAGGTTTCATATTGAATTCATTTATAAAATTGCGCGAATTTACACAAAATAAGCCTAAAACCGATATCTTTGTGGTAATAGAAACAATAGCGCAAGAAAAAGATGAGATTTCCCTCACAGACAATAAAGAGCATTTTCCTTATGGCAACGGCAATTTTAGCCTCGTGCGGTCACTCCGCAGAGAACGGCAAGAACAACAGTTCCGCATATTTTCCATTCAGTACCCCAGAGTCTGAGGCGTTCGTAAACGACCTGTACGACAAAATGACGGTTGAGGAGCGCGCCGCCCAGCTATACAGCCTGCAGCCGCAGGAGGTTATGGTTGACGGCAAGGTATCGCTGGAGAAATGCCGCGAGATGATGCCCTACGGAATAGGTCACGTGTGCCAGTTCAGCAGCAACCTGGATATGGATGCCGGACAGTTGCGGCAGGTATGTCGTGACATTCAGGAGTATCTGACCAAAGAGACACCGAACCATATTCCTGCCATTCTGCACGAGGAGTGCATCAGCGGATTCACCGCAAAAGGCGCCACCATATACCCTCAGCAGATAGGACTGGCCTGCTCGTGGAACACAGAGCTGGCTCGCAAGAAGACATCTCTTACGGCAGATGCCATGCGCTCCGTAGGCGTAAGTATGGCCCTATCGCCTATGACCGACATCATACGCAACCCGCACTGGGCCCGTGGCGAGGAGTCGTACGGCGAGGACTCATATCTGAGCGCAGAGTTTGCATCGGCCTTCGTTGAAGGACTGCAGAAAGGAGACTTGCGCAAGGGTGTGGCAGCCTGTACCAAGCACTTCCTTGGCTACGGCGGCGGCAACGAGCTCTCCTGGAAAGAGATTTGCGAGGAGGTGCTGTATCCGCACGAGGTATGCATCCGCAAATCCGGCAGCAAGGCCGTTATGACCAGCTATGGGCAGTTCCGCTGCGAGCAGGCCGTGACCAGTGACACACTGATAAACCTGCTTCTGCGCGATGGTCTTGACTACGACGGGGTATTTGTAAGCGACTACTTCTCGATCAACTATTTAGGCGATGAGCCAGACAAGCTGAGAGAGACCGCCATAAAGGCCATCAACACAGGAAACGACCTTGAGTTCCCGTCAAACAGGAACTACCAGTATCTGCCTGAGCTGCTCAAGGAGGGCCTTGTAAGCGAGGAGGCATTCGAAAAAGCCGTAAAGAGAGCACTGACTCTGAAATATGACCTTGGTCTGTTTGACAAGAATTTCCAGTTCTGCAGCGACAAGGAGTCTGATATGGACTCTCCGGAGTCGCGCCAGCTGTCATACCAGCTTGCCACACAATCCATTGTAATGCTAAAGAACAACGGTATCCTGCCTCTGGAGGCTCACAAGGGCAACATCGCTCTTGTAGGTCCGAACGCCAACGCCTTCTGTGCAATGCTTGGCGACTATACCTACCCATCGATGCAGTTCTTCTGGCGTGGCTTTGAGATGGATCCGGAGAGCCCGCACATTGTATCACTCCGCGAGGCTTTTGACAGCAAGCTGAAAGGCGCCACATACAAATACGAGAGAGGCTGCGACTGGAGCATCCCCGGTGAGCTTACCCTGAACTTCGGAGGCGACCCACGAATCAGGCAGCTCACACAAGGCCTTACGCCGGCAACCGAGGAGACCAATTGGGAGAAGGCTGTTGAGCTTGCCGCCTGCAGCGATGTCATAGTAGCCGCAATGGGCGAGAACCCAGCCCTCTGCGGTGAGGGACGCGACAGGAACAGCGTGCGTCTTCCTGGCCGTCAGCAGCAGTTTGTGGCAGACCTTATCGCCACAGGCAAGCCTGTAGTATTGGTAATCTTCGGTGGACGCCCGCAGGCTGTAAGCCAGATTGCCGATGGATGCGCCGCCATCATTCAGGCGTGGTATCCTGGCGAGGAGGGTGGAAATGCCGTGGCGGACATACTGCTTGGCAATGTCAACCCATCGGGCAAACTGTCAACCACCTACCCCCTACACGACACCACAGAGCAGTACTGCTACAACAGCGGCACTGATAACGGCAATATAGCCTACCCGTTCGGCTACGGTCTCTCATACACCACCTACGAGTATTCCGACATAGTGGCCCCCGAGCTTCAGAAGCTCGGCAAGGAGCCTATAGAGATTCAGTGCAAGGTGAGAAACACAGGTCAGATGGCAGGTGATGAGATTGTACAGCTCTATGTATCGCCCGAGGAAGGCCAGTCACTCAAGCCCATCCAGCTGAAAGGCTTCGCAAGGGTGAGCCTGCAGCCAGGTGAGCAGAAGACCGTATCGTTCAAGGTCTCTCCCCAGCAGTTTGCCAGCTACAGCGAGAAAGGCGGCACGGCTCAATGGCTTGTGGAGCCAGGGCAGTACGCTTTCAAGATTGGCGCATCATCCGCAGACATCCGCCTCACAGCACACGTCATGCTCTCCGGCAGACCGCTCACCTTTCCATTCAACGGCCGCTCCGAATACCTGACAGAGACGTGCGTGACATCAGAATAAATGTATGACGAGACACCCGTTATCAATCCATAATCATTGCAAGCTGATGCCGGCTGTCTGCCTGGCTATCGCATTGATCGTCACGAGCTCATGCAAGGAAGAGCCTTGTTATAAATATGACGTGACGGAATTGCATCTGAGCACTGCTCCGGATGAGTTTTTGAGGGGAACATTGCTGCCTGTTGGGATGGAGGATGTGAGCGCCATATACTGCATTGATTCCCTGCTTCTTGTCAATAGTTATGACTATATTCACTATTACACTGTCTATAACATCAATACTTTTGACTCTATAATGAGTTTTGGCCGTAAAGGCAGAGCCGGATATGAGTTCACGGAGGCACCGGGAAACTCCACGAAACAGGTATATCAAAGAAATGGAGACTGGATGGTTCCCCTTATGTCAGGAGGTGTCAGCAAAGAGGTGAATCTGAGCAAAACCATAGAAAAGGGAACTACCGTTGTTGAAAGGACCAGCAGAGGCGTACCTTTTTATAATGGTACCGCGGTCTTCTACGGAGATGATTATGAGAAACTGTTTATGTCCTTTAATGGAGAAAGCAGCGAGCTCAACGATCAGGGAAGATTACCTGCTATTGTATATATTGACGAGAATGACAGCGTGGAGGAGTTCAGCGTCTATTCTCGATATCCGCGCAATAACACATTTGCCAAAGCGTCCGATTTCTACTCTGGCAATATATATAAGCAGCCGGAAGGCAGCATAGTGGCTCAGCCGCTTTATCAAATGAGTTATATCCTTTTCTATGATGTTGAGCATAGGAAGTATCACGCGGTACATATAAGTGGCGCCAGGTCGTTTGAGGATGGAATACCTGAGGAGGAGCAGCACTCAATGGCATTTCAAGATGACGCAGCCTTTTCTAAGGATTATCTGTTCGTTCACTATTGGGGCGATTACGCCAATATGCTGGAGACAGACCCGGAATACCATGGCAGGATACTTCAACTTGACTGGAATGGCAATCTAATTAAATCGTACATTCTACACGACTGGATAAACAGACTCGCCTATGATTCCTCAACACACATTCTGTACGGGGCCAATTTCTGGTCTGGCGAGTTCTATTCATTTGGTGAGATTCAGTAGCCCATCATTTGCCCCAGTGAGTCATGATTACTATATTTGCCGCAACAAATCAGATAGACAACAATTACCGTATGTATATGAAAAAGATTATTATGCTTGCTTTTGCGGTGACGATGTTTGCCGTGACAGCCAATGCACAGACAAAGAAGGTTTCAATCCTTGGTGACTCGTATTCAACATTTGACGGTTCCAACCCTGCGGGATATGCTCCGTTCTATCCGAATGACCAAAACGATGTCAAGGAGGTGAGCCAGACCTGGTGGAGCCTTTACAACGAGGCTATGGGATACAAGCTTGAGGTTAATGACTCCTGGGGCGGTACTACCATCTGCAACACAGGCTACGGAAGGATGAACACCTCCAACTCATCGTTCAACTCACGTCTGTGGAAGCTCGGAAACCCGGACATCATCTTCGTGTTCGGCGGCACCAACGACGCCTGGGCCAACGCTCCTGTAGGTGAGTACAAGTATTCTGACATATCAAAGCAGGACTGCAAAGCTCTCAGACCGGCTATGGCATATATGCTGGAGGGCCTTGCTAGAATATATCCTGACGCCACCGTCTATGTTATCCTGAACTCAGAGCTTAAGGAAGATGTGAACGAGTCTTTCCGCGAGATATGCAAGCACTACGGAGTGCAGCTTATTGAGTTACACGATATAGAGAAGCAGAACGGACATCCGTCAATCAATGGAATGAAGGCTATCTGCGACCAGCTCATAGAGGCTATAAAAGAATAAGCTTACCGAATAAAAAAAGACCAAGCCCTGATGATTGGACAATCATCAGGGCTTCTTTAGTTGCGGAGGGAGGATAAAAATGCAGATTCCAAGAGTAAGCTTCCCAATTGATTAATAATTAGTTACATTCTATACCTTGCTGCGCAGAAGACGCATCGCTTATCGCAATTCCTTTTAAATCAGCAAGTTTACTTATTGTTTCCGACTGGCTGTAGATAGTCTTGCTCTGTGTGTTGAGAGTCTCACTAAGAGTCCTGATAGAATCCTGCTGACTAGTCGCAAGCTTCTGCTGCTCCTGTAGGATATCCAGAAGTCTGTTCTCCCTCGCATCCTGCGACTGAGCACAATTCTCATCATCGGTGGCGTGCATCATCTCGCCCTCACCTGTCAGAAGCCATTTGCACGAATACTGTGGAAATTTCTGGGCAATCGCTTCAATCCATTTGGCCTGTATCTCTGTCCCCTTGGATATAGCCTTGGAAATCACACCATTACTCGCCCCTATTTCCTTTTCAAGAGCACTAACTGTCATTCTCTCGTTCTTGGTCAGAAGAACCACTCTGTCGATAATTTTACTCATAATAGAAAATTTTCCTTAATTTGTTTTGTAATTAGATAATTTACTAATACATTTGCATAGTTTTCTAAAATGATATCACAAATTTATAAATTTTTCAAAAGAAATCTATGAAAGTAGTGAATTATTCTTGTATGCCTGGAGTCGGTGCCGTCGCAAAGAAAGACCAGGCAGACCTCCGGACAAAACTGATGGAGGTATTCGGTGCCGGCAGTATAGGAACATATTATAATAAGGTAAACTGTTACCGCAACATCCCATGGCACATCAAGCAGCGTGTAGATGAAGTCTTCAAAAGTTTCGGTGTGCCGTCCGAATCGGTCTGGCACACCTGGGAGGAGGAAGATGAGAGCTGCGAATGACAACGCCCCCATAATCTGAGGGTAGCTCAAAGTCCTGAGATAGGCCGTTAATCGGATAGACGGTGAAAATGAATCTGGGCTGCGTCCACATCGACAGATTCGAGTTTGGCCATTAGCGGGTTCGACTCCCGCCTCAGGCACAATTTTAAGGCACAGGAACTATGAACAAGGAAATAAGCAGAACCGACCGCGATATAGCGGCGGCCATGGTGCACGATGCGCGCACTCTCACCGAGGAAGACATAGAGCAGGCATTCGCATCATACAGGAAGCGGATAGACGAAGAGAGACAGAAGTTGGAATCAGAGCGATTCACAGACGAAGACTGGCAATACATCCACAACTTCTATATCATCTTCTTCAGCGAAGGCTTCCACTACTGCCGCCAGCGTTTCGATGACTGCATGGCCATCCTTTCAGACCTGGTAGATTCATCTTGCAACCGCTCTGACGGAACATAATGGACGAACCGTTCTACGCATACCGGAGCCACACATTCCACGAGCTGGAGGAATACCGTCAGCGGATCGGTCCGGAAGCATGGCGCGATATGGAAGTGAAAGTCTATTCGGCGCTGAACCGTCTGCAGCCCGGCCACCATTACGACATATCGCTCCAGGTACCGGAGGACAGGCAGGAACTCTTCGTGAAATGCTGCTGCCTCTACATACTTGAACAACCGGCGGACTGCCGCACACCGGTAGCATTCCGCGATGGACGAACAATTAAAAGATACATCATATATGAGCCGAACCACCACACCGAGAAAAAGGGTCTGGACAGAGAAGGAGAAAGACTTCGTAGCCCGCGCCATCAAGGAGCACATACCGCTCCAGGACATCTGTGACACTCTGGGCCGCACAGAGAGGGCGGTACGTCAGTACATGTTCGCCGCACGTCTGCCGCGCCGCATGGACACAGTCAGGAACAACCTCGTCAAGGCTCTTCTCCTGCTGCGCATCCCCGACCCTGAATGCTTCCGGCCGAACCGCGCCTTCTACAATGCCGTGAACATTACGCAGAAGCGCTGGTGGAAGCTCTACTTCGGTGAGGATAAGGCCACCCCCGCCGAGTACCAGGCACTGGCCAGATACTTCAACATATCGCTGGAGGAAGCCTTCGAGGCCCGCCAGCTCGACATATTCCCCGAAGACGATGGATCCGCTGCTCATTCAGAAGATTAAGGATGCCACCGACATAGTCAGCGTCATCGGTGAGTTCCTGCAGCTCCGCAAGGCGGGGCGCAGTTACATCGGAGTCTGTCCGTTCCATTCCGACACGCACCCGTCAATGCGCGTGGACGGCAACCGCCAGCGTTTCAAGTGCTTCGTCTGCGGAGCCGGCGGCGATGTCTTCGAGTTCCTGCAGCAGCACGAGCACATGACATTCCCCGAAGCCGTGGAATGGTGCGCCCGCCGTGCCGGCATAGAGATACAGCGCGATGACAGTCCGGAAGACCAGGCACGAACCCGCCAGCTGGAATCCCTGCGCATCGTCCTCGATGTGGCTGCATCCTACTACCAGGACCGCCTGAAGGAAGCGGCAGCGTACATCAGCAGCCGTGGCCAACAGCCGGACATACTCAGCCGCTACCGTGTCGGCTACGCACCCGCAGCCGGAACCGCCGGACGCGACCTCACAGCCGCCGGATACAGCGCGCAGATCCTCCAGACCGCCGACATCACCGGTGACGGCAAATACGGCCAGTACGACCGCTTCCGCGACCGCATCATGTTCCCGTTCCTGGATTTGCAGGGGCGTGTCATCGGCTTCAGCGGCCGCTACGTCACACCCGTGAAGAATGCCGGCAAATACATCAACACCGGCGAGACACCGCTGTTCACCAAGGGCAGCAACCTGTTCGGTCTCTACCAGGCCAAGTCCGCAGCCGTCAGGACCGACACCATCTACGTCGTGGAGGGCCAGTTCGATGTCCTCTCCATGGCAGCCGCCGGCATAGAGAATGTGGTGGCAGGCAGCGGCACCGCCATGACCCCGCAGCAGGTGTCACTCCTCGCCCGCTTCGCATCGACCGTAGTACTGATGTACGATGCCGATGCGGCCGGACTGAAGGCATCCATCGCCAACTGCAGCCAGCTCCTGGCACGCGGCATAGATGTGCGCTGCGTGCTCCTGCCCGAAGGTCACGACCCCGATGACATCGCCCGCGAAAAGGGCACCGATATGGCAGCCTGGATAGCATCGAACACCAAGCCCTGGCTCGAATACTTCGCCGGCGTCCTCGATGTCCGGAACCTCAAGACTCCGGAAGAGAAGGAATCCGCCCTCGTCACTCTGTCCGGAATGGTGGCGCAGGTGCCAAGCAGCTCCAAGCGCCTGTTCTACGCCACCGATCTGGCCAACGCCTTCAAGTGCCACATCGATGCCGTCACCGACAAGCTGCGCACCGCCATCCGCTCCATCCCGGACGGACAGGCCGGACAGCCGGGCGTTCACGGTCTGGACGAGCTCCCGGACAACTGCCGCGAAGACCAGTACTGCCTGCTCACTCCGGATCTGGACGAATTCCTGACCTGCGACCGTATGCCCGCGCTCTACATCAGCGGCCGTCTGGAGCAGACGCACATCCAGGAACTGCGCAAGTCGCATCAGCTCTATCAGATTTCAGCCCGTCACCTCTCCATCGATGACGACGGACGCGAATCGGACTTCATGACATCCATGGCCGAATGCTTCCGTTCCGGAATACAGACCATCGATGTAACGGCCGATGCCACCACGGACAGCGATGACGACGGGGACGATGCCAGCCTCTGCACATCGTACTCCTTCCTGAACGCCTACATCCTGCGCTACAACCGCTTTTTCAAGAAAGTACGTCCGTCCGACAGGACCGAATACATCAAGCGCTGCGCCCTGCTCATCTCCTACGCCGAGGACAGCGTCCGCATCGTGAACTTCGCGTTCTACCAGACGCAGCTCGGACTCACCAAGGCACAGCTCACCGACATCATCAAGCCGTTCCTGGAACAGCGCAAGACGCGCATAGTGCTGGCATCACAGCGTTCCGACAACGACACGGACGAGGACTACGACACCGTTCCCCAGTACGTCGAGGACAACGAGACCTACAAGAAGATGTTCCAGCAGTGCCGCTTCTTCCCCAAGCTGAACCAGGAAGGCGAGCCGGTCTGCTACATGTTCCAGGGTGACAAGGGCGGCTTCACCCCCGTCGGTGACTTCTTCATGACACCGCTGCTGCACATCCAGAGCGACGATGCCGACAACAACAAGCGCGTCATCAAGATAAACCGCCGCTACTACCGGCAGCCGCTGTTCATCGAGGTCAAGAGCCGCGCCCTCCTGAAGAAAAGCACCATCGAGGAGGAGCTGATACTTCTGGAGGCGGTCAATTTCACCAACGGCGAGGAGAAGCACTGGACGCGCATCAAGGAGTGGATGAGCCGCAACTTCGTCACCTGTACAGAAGTCCAGGTCTATGGCAACCAGCAGAAGGACGGACTCTCACGCCGCGAGGACCAGATGTTCTTCGCCTTCGCCAACGGCATCTACCATCAGGTCGATGGAGTGTGGCGCTTCGACGAAATCAATGAGTTCGGCGTGGTCTCACATAATGGCCGCAACTACTACCTGCCCGCCTTCAGCAACATCTACGCCGGCCAGCAGGACACCAACGACAAGTACGAGGAGATAAGCTCTCTGGTATATAAGGAGCTGCCCGCCGAACGCCAGTGCTCCTTCGAGCAATGGGCCGATCTGATGAACCGCGTCTATAAGATCAACGACAACGGCAAATGGGCGCTCCTGTTCGCCATCATGTGCGCCTTCCGCAGCAACATACACGCTCTGGACCGGCTCTTCACCGCCCCCTTCTTCATGGGTCCGATGTCCTCCGGCAAGACCCAGATAGCCATCAGCATCCGTTCCCTCTTCATCAGCCCCAAAGTGCCGATATTCAACCTCAACATCGGCACCGATGCCGCCATGAGCAGCAAGATGTCAGCCTACCGCGACGTGCCGGTGGTTCTGGACGAATACAACAACAAGGACATCTCGGACATCAAGTTCCAGGCCCTGAAGGGCATCGTCTATGACGGTGACGGCCGCCAGAAGCGCAAGGCCAACAGCAGCCGCGAGATAGAGAACGACAAGGTCTTTGCACCCGTCATCATCTGCGGTCAGGAGACCCCGCAGCGCGATGACAACGCCCTGATGAGCCGCGTCATAGTCTGCGAGGTGCCGAAGCCTACCGGTCCGCGCACCGCCGAGGAGGTCGCGCTCTTCGAGCGGCTGAAGGGCATCGAGGAACAGGGACTGTCCAACGTCCTCATCGAGATACTTAAGCTCCGTCCCGTCGTAATGGACCATTTCCGCGAGCTGAAGGTAGGATGCTATCAGGAACTCAAGCAGCGCATCACCGTCACCGGCGAAGTCGATCGTCTGATGAAGACCGTCAGCCTGTTCCTCGCCACCTGCCGTCTCATCCAGGACTACACCGACCTGAAGCTGCCGTTCTCCTACGGCCAGTTCTTCGACATCGCGCTGGCCAAAGTCACGATGCAGAAGGACCTGATAACCCGCACCGACAAGCTGGCCATCTTCTTCCGGGCAATGGATGCCATGATAGATCAGAAGCAGCTCATCGAAGGCCGCGACTACTCCTTCGGCACACCCGCATCGCTCCAGATACGCGGCAGCAGCACCGAGACGCACACCGTCGCCGTCCCGCCCGGCACGCGCGTACTGTTCCTGCGCGTCGGCAAGATATACACCAAGTTCGCCAACAGCAACTTCAACTCCGACGGCACCACGCAATCCACCATCGAGCAGAACCTGCGTTCCCACCCCGCATACATCGGCGTGGTGCGCGGCTGGCGCTTCACCTGGTACGAGGCCGTCGAGACCCTTCGCGGCGACATCCAGACCAGGCAGGACTATCCGTTCCCGCCACCCGAAGCCGTCACCATCGACAACACCATGGTCAAGCGCATGGAGAAGCGCAGCGATATAGGCTACTGCGTGGCCTTCAACTACGACACGTTCCTTGACACCTACGACATCGATCTTCGCCGCACCGACGGGGACCATCCGGACACGGATCCCGCTCCGGCTGCCAATGCCGACGGAATGCAGCAGCTGGAGCTGTGAGCCGGACAAATAAACACGGAGGTCATCTGCCCCCGTGCTCGCTGTAAAAGACTATCGCCGCGTTGATGAAGTCCGTTATCCGCTCCACCCCGTCCAGAATGGCCTCCGTTTCCGGCGTTGTCCGGAATCCCACGGCCCGTCCCATCGTCTTCTTGCGTCCTGCGCCCTCGCGCCGTCCGCCGTGCTGTTTTTTCTCTCCGCTCTCTTCCATGTCGTAAAAGTGTGTATATTTGCCAAAACAAACCAAGGTTCGGGAGGGTTCCCCCTCCCTGGTTACTTAGATTGTGATTGTTATTCTCACTCTCTTTTTACCAATTCTGAATGAAATTGTGAGTCTCATCGTTTGAACCTTGGTTTGTTTTTCCTACTCTTTCAGGTTTTCGGAATCCCCTTGCAATCGCTCATCGATTACATTACAAATATACGAATTATCTTGAATACCACAAAATAAAATCAAGATTATTTTACCGAAAAACTGAACTTTTTTCCAAGATTCTGATAACTCCATCCAACATTATCGGACTTTATT
This sequence comes from Bacteroidaceae bacterium, assembly GCA_045597985.1. Classification (GTDB taxonomy): domain Bacteria; phylum Bacteroidota; class Bacteroidia; order Bacteroidales; family Bacteroidaceae; genus Colenecus. The sequence continues at coordinate 25,848 of JAZLLE010000071.1, forward strand.
CTAACACCATTATAATAAATTCTTGCATTTTTAGCATCTGTTTAAAACTTTCAACCTAAGAATCATTTATCTTTGCCGCGTCGAAGGAAGAATCATTATGAATCGCGTCAACATTCTCACACTTGCCAAATACGTCGGTCTGTCCGTAATATCAAAGGGCGAGAAGGTCAGCCCCCTGAAGCTGCAGAAACTTCTGTACTACATTCAGGCCTGGCACATGGTTCTTATGCGTTCCCGAGACGAGCAGTTGTTTGACGAAGTTCCTGAAGCCTGGGTCAACGGCCCCGTATATCCGTCCGTTTACAAGGAATACCGGGACAAAACCGGCAACATGTGTGACTCGCTGAGCTGCACCGATTTTGGGGCCGAGAACGAGGATGCAATTCTGGGAAAGATTTCAGAGCTCTACTCCGAGATGCAGCTGACACCGGATCAGGTAAATATCATCGACTCCGTCATAACACTGTACGGAACAAAGACTCAGAACCAGCTCATCTTCCTGACACATTCGGAGAAGCCGTGGAGTGAGGCGCGCGGCACACTTCTTCCGTTCGAGAAATCAGACAAACAGATTTCCCTGGACACGATGTTCGCATATTACAAGGCCCGCTACGACCGCAACAGAGCGAACAATGCCTGACTTCGGACTCCTGTGCGATGAGGACATTGCGTGTGAGATGCACGCTCCTCTGAAGCTCGGCAGCGGTCTGAGCAATGAAGACATCAGCGTATCACTCAGGATGCCAATCACATTCAGCTTTGCAAATGTTGACATAGACCGGACTGAATATTCATTCAGCCAGCAGTTCGACAATCGAGACACCCTCCGGCTGTTCAAGCTACTGAAAAGGTTCTCGATCCACACACTTGATGAACTGCTGGAAGGCTGCAATGACAAGGATGAGGAAAACGAGAGACTTCACCTGTACAGGAACGACATCAGAGGAAAGCTGAGGGAACTCTTCTCCGGACTTGGCGAGAAAGCTGATTGCGACAATTCCATGGTCTATCACTTTGCTCTGTACACGGCAAAAGACGAGAAGGCTGACAGAGAAACAGGCGTCCGCTCACCCAGAGTCTATTTCATGGTTGGTCAGTTTGGAATAATGCACATACTCTTCTTTGATCCGTATCACGAAATCAATCCGGATAGATAAACTCTGTCCGCCCCCTGATTTTTCAAAAAATCCGCCCGAATCCTTGCACGTTTCGGAAATAGTCCCCATATTTGCCATGCCAACTAACAATTGACAGGCGTGATTCCTGTTGCGCGTAGTGGACAGCGGATGGTCCACGGTTACGAAGTGGACATTTTTTATTGTCCGAACGGAAGGTTCCAGGCGGCCGCCGGAATCCCCGCATACGAACGGCGGCCGCTCCATCTCAATCTTTTTCCACTGCGTGGCAAATCGATTGTTAGTTTGGCGACGGGATGGGGCGGCCGTCTTTTTTCGCCCTGAGCCAAACTAACAATCGTATGAACGAATCAAGTCTCGCGGTACTCCACCAGTCCGCACGTCCCGCCCTGGCAGCGGGAATCAGAGAGTGTTCCCGGCGCATCCTGCGTCAAGTCACCAACCGCTACACCCGCCGTCTGTCAGCCGTCACCGGCGACGCGCTCACACCGCGCCAGGCTCTGGCCGTCACCGGCTTCGCGCTGTCCGTGGCAGGTGTCCTCATCCTGGCCGAAGGCATCCCCGCCGTCACCGTCTGCACGCTGACGCTCGCCGCATCCGCGCGGGTACTCGCCTCATCAGAGACCCCATCCGTTGCCGCCAAACAGAAATCAGACTTCCACCCGGTGGAAAAAGATTAGGATGGAGTGGCTGTCACGAGCCCATTACCGAAAAGCCAAGGGGCGGGAGCAATCCCGCCTTCTTTCTTTCCACAAAGAAAAAAGAGGGAATCAGAGGGAATTAGAGGGAATTAGAGGGAATTAGAGGGAAATTCCCCCTATTTCAAGTAAAAAAGAATATCTTTGCAAAAAAAAGAGCAATGATTGAACCAACGCCAACACTGCAGACATCGAACGAGCAGGCCGCCATCAAGATGCTGACCAATCCTCAGTACAAGGAACTGTTCTCACGGATTGATGAGAACTACATGTATTGGGATGAGGTCAAATACAAGGCCCCGGAAGGAATATCGCCGGAGGTTCTATGGCATGCCGTAAAGTTGCGCCGGTCAATGAACGTAGTTCAGATCAGATTCGGCAGGTATCAGTTTCACTTCACCATAACCGGCAAGATGCAGGCTCTGCTACACGAGTTCGACATGAACTTCGGAGGCAACCTCGGAGCAAAAAGCATCATTCCGGAAAGGGACAGCACACAGTACCTGATCAGTTCCATAATGGAGGAAGCCATAGCATCCAGCCAAATGGAGGGAGCATCCACCACGAGGAAGGTCGCCAAGGATATGCTGAGAAAGCAGAGCAAGCCGGTCAACAAGAGCCAGCAGATGATTCTCAACAACTACAACACCATCAGATATCTCGTAGATAACAGGGAACAGGCTTTCAGCATGGATGGATTGAAGAGCATACACATCTCTATTGCAAACAGGACGCTTGACAATGCGGAGGACGAAGGACGTATCAGGACAGGCAACGACGTACTGGTTATGGACGGCATAACCGGCGAAGTGGCGCATACGCCGCCAGATGTAATGGAGGTGGAAGGGCTACTGGAAGGCCTATGCGATTTTGCCAATGATGAAAGTTCGGATCCGTTCGTGCATCCTATCGTAAAGGGCATCATTATGCACTTCATGATTTCCTTCATACATCCATTCGTTGACGGCAACGGAAGGACCGCCCGTTCCATTGTGTACTGGTATCTTCTAAAGAACGGCTATTGGATGACAGAATACCTGTCAATTTCAAGGGTAATATACAAGAGTAAGAAAAAGTACGAGAAAGCCTTTCTGTACACGGAACACGATGAGCTCGACCTGACATACTTTATCAACTATCATCTCGACTCCATGAAGAAGGCATACGAAGAGTTGAAAGCGTATTTGCAGAAGAAGATAAAGGAACAGCAAGACTTCTACACTTTCAGGGGTTTTTCAAACATCAACGAGCGTCAGGCACAAATCATCAAGATACTTTCAGAGAAGCCCAAGACTCTGTTTACAGCCAGGGAACTGACGACGAGATTCAGCATTTCACCCAAGACTGCAAGAGCAGACCTTCAGCATCTGGTTGAATTAGGTCTGATGTCCGAATCACCTATCAACAACAGAACGATAGGCTACGTCAGGAAGGACACATTCGAGACAAGGCTGAAAGATTTGACGAATGATTAAAGAAAATTAGAGGGAATTAGAGGGAATTAGAGGGAAATTCCCCCTAATTTATTCAGATAGCTTACGTATGTCCGGCCGGGCGGGAGCAATCCCGCCTTCTTTTTACCCATTACCGTCCTGACGTGTACCCGATTCCCGCCGGATGGGTACACGTCGGGCGGTAGTATTGTTGTCATCAGACGGCAGTGTCCGTAAAATCTTATTACATCATTTCTCCCTGAAAAATCCCCCGCACCCCCTAAATTGGAAAAAAGCAGTGACACGCAGAATTTATGCAGAAAAAATCAGAAAACATCGTAGCAACATAGCAACATAACAACAAAATCGTAAGGCATTTTTACCTTGTTGTTATATATATTATTTATTATCAATTTATTAAATAATAAATACCCTCCAAAATCCTGTTGTTACGTGTTGCTATGAGACCCCCGTTTTGTTGTTATCTGTTGTTATGCACATTTTTGGAGAATTTGTGCAGTTTTAGATAGTTTTCGCATCGAATGACAACAGAATGGCCGAAAATCGGGCTGTTGTTGTACTTGTTGTTACGTAACAACAGACATTTTTCGCCCTTACTGTTTCACAAATAGGCTAATTATCAGTATCTTTACCGCACAGCCATCAGGTTTGTTGTTATGTTGCTATGTTGTTACACAAAATTGAGAATACTATCTAACATTTATGCTGCCGTTGCCCATATCCATTGAACCTTATCTGGCCGAATATTTCACGGCAAAATACGGTGAAGGAGAGTCAGAACCGATAAAGATTTCTGACAAATCCGACCTGTATCACGTGGTGTGGCAGGTCATGGAGCGCAGACCGGCTGACGTGCCGCCTCTCCTTCACGGGAATCTGGTCATCCTGCTGCCTGAGCGCAGGTGCGGCAAGGATCCTCTCTGGTACAACTACATCGGTCAGCGCGGAGTCCGGATGATAGAGCGGCGCATCAGGATGGAGTTCAACAACGACTTCCACGAATACCTGGAGCGCAACGAGTACCAGGGCCGCCCGATGGAGATAGGCGAAGCAATCTGCGTCTTCATGGGACTGTACTGTCTGGAGTCCATCAGCGAAGAGGCGCTGAAGAAGAACTACTACCGCTGGAGGCAGGCGGTACGCCCGCACGAAAAGCGCGGATACAGCAAGAAAAGTGAGAAAAATTTCTCCGACCAAGTGTAGCGTTTTGTCCTTTGAGTGTCCTTTGTATGGCCAACAAACATAATCAACTGATAATCAAACAACTGAATAAAATCATACCGAAATGAGAGAATTTTCACAGGTGATACGTGTCGTTCCGGTCCGCGAACTGCCTTCCGGCTGGTCCGGCGATGTGAGTGCGCTGCTGTCTCTGGGTCACACCTACCATGCCGATGCCTTCGACATCCAGCCGGAACCGGTGGAGGGAACCGGGGGTGAGTGCTACGATCTGAGTGTAAATAGTAACGTAAAATTCCACCAGGAAAATAATTGAAAAAGGGACCATCGAGAGAAGGTTTTTAGATTTACGGTGAGTAAATCTTTAAACAATGATCTCTATGGACATTAGACAACAAATTCTTCACTTCTACAGG
>JAZLLE010000072.1:0-6741 GCA_045597985.1 Bacteroidaceae bacterium
CGCGCTTAAGTACGATTCCGCGTCAGGATAGACACCCGTCATGTCATCAGAATAGCCGAAAAGCCCGCCTCCAATCTTGTCTTTGTAAGGAGTATCGGCCTCGAATCCCACCGCAGATAGTCCGCAGTTGCCTGTTATAAAAGACGTGATGCCCTGTCGGATGAACGGCTCGAAGTATTTGACAGGTTGCTTCTTGACGGCAAACCAGTCGTTGTGGGAATGCGCATCGAAGAATCCGGAAGAAACGCTCAGGCCTCTGATGTCAACAACTTCCGCATCGGGGGCATCTATAGACGGGGCAACTTCAATTATTCTGTCTCCCTGAAACAGTATGTCACCTACAAATGGTTCCGAGGCGGTTCCATCATAGATTTTACCGCCTTTTATGAGGGTTTAGGCGTGTTCATTCAACAAATATACTCCTTTTTCGGATGAGATTCACAAACACATATGGGTGGAAGTGTCCGCTCTCATTCCGGTTACGGAATATTACACCTACTCTTATTCGTTGGAAGACTATTGCGAATAGGCCGGGTCCGGACGCCGCCATACCACGTTTTCGTCGCACCCCAGGCATAATAGTCTTCGTAACCTTCCGGTTTGGTCGCCCCGAGATTGAATGATGCCCACTTAATCCACAGCCTCCGGAACCGGGTAACTGTAGTTGACCGACACGTTGTGGATATGGTAGCTGGACTTGTCGTTCAGGACACATTTGATGGCCTCCGCACCAATTTCGTATGTATCTGGCACAGCAGAGAAGAGGAGGTCTCCACTCTGGAGATAACCTTCGATGGCAGGATTCATATCAACGCAGCATACACTCAACCCGCCTTCTATGGCGATGTCCATCAATTCTGAGGTGACAAAGTTGCCGGAGGTTAATATGAGAGATTCATATACGGAAGGATTGCTTTCAAGACAAGATTTCAAGTTCTCGATGGCAGATGCTACCGTATTACATTTGAAGACCTGAACATTTTCGGCTCCCTTCCCTATTATGACTCCGTCTGCACGGTCTGAAGAACCGCCGATGGCATAACTTACGACTATGGACTTGCTTCCTGCGGTCTTTGCTGCCAGCTCCTTGCCAAGGCTGAAATTGTCAGCCACAACGCAGGATGCGAATATATCCTTGAGAGGGCTGTCGATCATAGGGGTCGCGTCAACGGCAACAATAGGAATGTCCAAGCCTTTGCCTGCAAGTCTTTCGTCAATTTCGATGTCGCATTCTGCCAGTACGATGCCTTTCAGGTTCTTTATGCTGCCGGCTTCATCTACCCTTCTCAGCAGATTCTGATAATCCGTTTCTGCTGCACGGAATTCGTAAAGGATGTCAACGCCGAGAACCTCGGCTTCCTTCTGCGCACCTTCAAGAATCTGAGGCCAATATGGAGTGGTGCTGTCACCAAGAAGCATAAGTACGGTCCCCTTTGCATCCTCGCGGATGTTGTAATAGTCAAGGAAAGGCTTCACTTCGCTCGAGTAGAGGTTGTCGGAAGTGATGTAAATGGTCGGGGTGTAGATGTTCTTTTCTGCCGTCGTGCTGAAAACAGCATTCACAGCCTGGCGACCCATCTCGAATGTATTCTGGGCCATGATGCCCTTTATCGGGCTTGTTGCAGGATTCTTCAGGTCTAACAGGAACTGCTCATAGACGTCAAACGTATATACGTCAACGCCGTCAAAAGCCGCCTTGACAGAGTTGCACAGATTGCCGTTGAAGAAGACCAGGTTGGTCGCCTCAGGGTGCTTGGCAAGTTCTGCCTTGAGGTTTTCCGGAGTGTCCAGATCGATAGTCTCCCATATCGGAACCGTGACCCCAATTTCATTGCAGAAGCCGTTGTAACGTGCTTTTGTCGGGATGCTTGCAGCCACTCTAGCCGCAAGTATGCTTGACGCGTCCTTGATTCCGCAAGCTCTGGCCAACTGTGTGCCGGCGGCTGCATTGTCCGTTCCGACGTATGCCTTGTAGGTGTTCTTCAGTGGACTGGCATCGCTGTCAATAGGTGAGTCAATGATTATTACGGGGATGTCGTTGCCGGCAAAATCAGCAAGCGCCTTCTCGACACGGTGGTCATCCTTGGTGAATACGGGTGCTATTATCACGCCCTTGATGTTGTAGTATGATTTCAATTCCTTGAGTCCGGCTACAACGGCAAGTTGACCGTCTGCGTCGCTGTCATCGTTGACGTAGGATATGATGGGTTTGACCCCGCTGGCCTCGCATTCGCTCTTCACGGTTGTCGCTATCTGTCGCCAGTAGTCTATGCTGCCGTTCTTGAATATGGCCACCACGACATCCTGACTCGGATTGACAGGCGAAACTTCTTTGTCACACCCTACAAGTGTGAGGAGAACTGCGGCCATTGCCGCTACAATAGAAATAATAGACTTCTTCATTTTAAATATGACATTTAGTTTTGAGTATAATTTTGATTGAATGGACGGTTTGGTATAATTTGTGAGATGTAATCACCAGGCGAAATTCTCAGGATTGTCATCCTCGCTGGACCTGCGATTCCTATTGAGAACAGAAACTCTGGTCATATCCTCATCGGAAAGTACGAAATCCATCACTTCTAGATTTTCCTTGAAGTGGCCGACCCTGGCACGCGGAATACAGGCCAATCCGCGCTGTAGAATCCATCGGAGAATAATCTGGGACGGGGTTCGGTCATATTGAGCGGCTAACTCTTTTATTTCCGGTATGGCTGTCATATCTATGATGCCGTGGCCAAAAGGACCCCAGCTCTGGACCTGTATGCCCAATGCCCTGTTAAAGGCTACATTGTCTTCCTGCGAATGCAGCGGGTGAAGCTCAATCTGGTTCATCACCGGCTTGATCCGAGCGTAGGCCAGGAGGTCTTCAAGGTGATGCGGATTAAAGTTGCAAACCCCGATGCTGTGCACCTTGCCCAGACGCACATATTCCTCCATAACCTGCCAGGTATCCTTAATACAGTCCTTGACCGGCCAGTGCACAAGCAGGAAATCAAGATATCCACATCCGAGCTTGTCGAGGCTTTCCACTATGGAAGCGTTCACGGCTTCCGGTCCCTTGCGCATCATATCGTTGCTTACCTTGGTGGTAACCATATAGCTTGAGCGCGGCAAACCGCTCAAGGCCAGTCCTTTGCCGACTTCAGCCTCGTTCCCATACATCTGAGCTGTATCAATCAGGCGAAATCCGGCCTTGAGAGCGGTGCTTACGTTTTCAGCGGCAGTGTCTCCCCTGAGGGTCCAGGTCCCTGCACCGAGCTCGGGAAGGTGTTCACCGTTTACAAGTTGCAACATCGTATTACCGTGTTTTGAAGATTGTTACAAACATACATCGCAAAGTTACTCCATTCCCGGCACATTGGCAATAGTCTGTGTGAGATTTGTTGATGAGCCAAAACTGCGCGTCAATGCCTTCGGAACGCATCTTGTTGAGTATGGGCAACTTCAAGTATTCTGTCTCCCTGGAAAAGAATGTCACCGACAAAAGGTTCGGTGGCAGATCCGTCATAGATTCTTCCACCCTTCAGGATGGTTGTAGTCTCTTTCATAAGGCAAGTATATATATATCATATACCCACGATAGACAAATACTTGTGATACTCTTGAAAGTTTGTACCTTTGTGTCGGATTATAATAACAACTTGCAGTAATATGAAAAAGACTGTCCCAATAGCATTGGCTGCAGTTATTCTCTCGCTTGTCGGATGCGACAAGGAAGTTACGCCTGTAGGACCCAGGCAGACGCTGACGAATGTAAAAAGGTCTATCGGCAAAGGGGAGGAAAAACAACCATTTACATTCGAATACGACTTCTCTTATGTGGATGGCAAGTTCCATCATTCAGACTACACGGAGAATGTACTGGGAATGATTTCCAAATCCGCCATCTATCTGGATGGAGACAAGGTTCTGAACGAAGATGGGGACATCGTATGTAAAGATTTGACTTTTACTCCGGACGGATTCATATCATATCTGGACAGCCCTGATTATGGCAAGTATTCAATAACGTATTCCGGGAGGCATATCAGTTCCATTCGGATGGAAAATTTCTATAATTCGGATGGCCTTTCCGTTACCAGAACCGACAGCTTTAATTGGAAGAACAACGTTCTGGAATCAATAGTCAAAGAGACAAGCATAGACGGAGAGACAGGCGGAGTTGAAACGGTCAGTTTCTCATATGGCGATGTGCCAAATCCATACAGACAATTCTCCGGACTTATGACATTGTGCCTCGACAACACCGGACTGCTGATTCCGGATCTTGCCTTCATCGGTTATTTTGGCGACGGGCCAAGGATGGCTCTCAGCGGTTATTCTGAAACATAGATGCACGCAGATACATCGAATCAAAAGGTTTGTATTTGATGCGGCGGAAAGATATGTCCGGATTTGTCGAATGTGCCGCTGCCGCGTATGGTGGCATAAGTTATCCTTTGAACGACTATTTCGTGGGAAAAGTCTGCACGGAAGATGATCTTCGGGAAATGTGGCTCTTCAATCTGAGGTATTTCCGCAACAATGCGTTGATTTACGCCGATTCTCCCGAATGTAATGCCTGGGTGCTTTGGATAGAGCCCGGATGCAGGGGTGTGTCCGCCCTTCAGTTTCTTCTTCACGGAGGGCTCAGGATGACGGCTGCCTTGGGTTTGGGGAGCCTTAGGCGCATAATGGCATACGAGGATTATAGCAAGGAGGTGAGAATGAAGTCCACGGGTGGGCGCGAATGGTACTGGTACAATCTGGTAGTGCGTCCCGAAGCCCAGGGGCGGCACCTTGTCGGAAAACTTCTCAGACCTATGCTGGAATACTGTGCGCAAACTGGAAGACAGGTATATCTTGAAACACATTCGGAAAAGAATTTGGGGATATACAGGCATTTCGGCTTTGAGGTCGTGAGCGATGACTTCATTCCCGGCACCGAGGTGACCCATTGGGGAATGGTAAAGTAGGTTAGTGGCGAAATTTGAGAATTGCATATCGTATGGTTTAAATGATTCAACATTTCTTATAATGAACACTCTTTACACTTATCCTTCCAGAAAGATTTTCAGACTTCTGCCAGGAGTGGCCATGCGCCCGGTTCCAAAACCGTCTCCCGAAATTATTGAGGGACACCGGTCAAGAAATGAGATTGGCCGTCTCTGCAAAAAGTACGGATTCAGGAACGTGATGATAATAACCGACAGGGTGCTGTATTCTCTCGGGTTCCACGAAACGGTGGTCCGTTCTTTGGAAGATAACGGCATCCGGTACGGAATTTTTAATGAGATTGCATCAGAGCCCAATGACGGTATCATTGATGCCGCCCTGAAGGAGGTGCGGGAAAGCGGTGCGCAATGTATAATAGCCATAGGTGGTGGTTCTGTGATTGACACCAGCAAGATGGTTGCTTCCGGAGCCAGGTTCAGGAGACGCAGAGCCTCGTCGCTCAGGTGCAAGTTCTTGTTTGTTCCCGGTGGAACTCTTCCGCTAATATCCGTACCCAGTACTGCTGGAACAGGTACTGAGATAACGACGTTCGCTATGGTAACGAATCCGGCCACAGGGTCATATGCCTCACGGCAATGCAATAGCACTATGCATGATTCCTGTTTTGGAATGGCTGAAACCATATTGCATTGCAAAATACGCAGATATGGCGCGGCTGTGCGAATTCTCCGGGGAGAATGAGAATCAGGCTGTCGCGGCCGACAGATTCCTGACGGAAGTCGCAGCCCTAATGAAAAAGTGCGGTCTGTCACTTGACGGCGGGATGATACGCAATGAGGATTATGACAGGCTGACAGAACTGATAGCCAAGGATTCTTTCTTCTATTCTACACCGAAAGCAATGAAAGTGTCCGATATCAGGGACATTTTGGACAAAATAAAAAAGCAGTGACAATGAATGCCTTTTCAGAATCGGATATAAACAATATTGTCACCTCTCAGCGTACTTTCTTCCGTTCCGGGGTTACGCTTGACGTTGGCTGGAGAATCAGGCAGTTGAAAAAACTGAAATCTGTAGTGAAGGCCTCCGAACGTGAACTGGAGGATGCCCTGCAAGCAGACTTGGGCCGCAGCAGGGTGGAAGCATATCTTTGCGACATAGGGCCTGCGATTGCCGAAATCAGCGAGATGATACGCCACTTGCGCCGCTGGGCCAGGCCAGAGACTCATTATAGCGGGATTCCTTGTTTCCCCAGCCTGATAACTAAAGTCTATAAGATGCCCTACGGCGTGACTCTGGTCATAAGCCCGTTCAATTTTCCTGTATTGCTGACTCTGGGCGCGGCTGCTGCAAGCATATCAGGAGGTAACACGGTGGTAATAAAATCAAGTTCAAAATCGCCTGCCTGTACGGAGGTTATGGCGAAAATTATTGCGGACAGTTTTTCCCCGGATTTCATTACATTGGTTGGCGGCGGACACGATGTGGCAGATATGTGCCTGCGACAGCGTTTTGACAAGATATTCTATACTGGCTCGCCTGCTGTGGGCAGGCACGTTCTCCGTGAGGCAGCGGACAATCTTGTTCCTGTGGCCCTTGAACTGGGAGGTGAGACCGGTAATTGGTGTGTAGTGCGTTCAGATGCCGATATACGTGATGCCGCCCGTAAGATTGCCTTCTTCAAATTGTGTAATGCCGGGCAAATTTGCATTAACATAAATCAGGTAGCAGTGGCCGAGGACGTGGCAGACCGTTTCGTAAAGGAATTGTCTGCAGAGTTTAGCAGGCAGATAGGTGACAAC
>JAZLLE010000073.1:0-19761 GCA_045597985.1 Bacteroidaceae bacterium
CGTGAATATATAGCATTAAAGTTACGAAAAATCAATGACTTGTGCAAGGGTTAAACAATTAATATTTAATAAATTATGCAACATTTTCAACTAAATTCCAATGCCTCTCAGAGGCCTCTGCCGGAAGGTCAGAATCGGCAGATTTCAACACTTTTTTCTGACCATTTTTCAAACAACTAACTTAACACCCTATTAATTTGCTATTCGAGTGCCTTTTCAATCTCCGGCTTTATCTTGTCCAGACCTGCCCAGCCGACCTGCCTGTAGAGCAGATTGCCATCGGCATCGAAGATGGCATACGATGGAACTCCGCCATTGCCCCAGATTTTGTCTGACAAGTAGCTATTCTGTTCCTCTGTCAGATAGTAGTGCTCACCTGGGATTGTTGATGTGTATCTCAGCCACTCTTCAAACGGTGATGTAGAAGATGTCAGATACACGAACACTATATCCTTGTCTTTGATTTCTTCCTTATATGAAGCCATTTGTTGATGTCCATATAAACACGGGGCACACCAGGTCGCCCACATATCCAGCACGACAGTCTTGCCCTTGTAGCGGTCAAGGATGGTCGTAAGGATGTTCTCCGGAGCTACATCGGCAAGGTCAAGGTAATGGACATCCTTTCCTTTGGCTTTTTCCTTATTCTTTACTAGATCGTCCGCTAATCTGCCAGACAAGCGGTCATATAGATTTGAAAGGTACGGGTCCTCAATGAACGGCTTTTCGGCATTCTTTCCACCGTGCAGTTGGGATGCACCATAAAGAAATCGGCAGAAATCGGGTCCCATGCCTTTGATTTCGGTACCGGCAAACAGTTTGCTGATACTAACATAATCTACATCCGGCACAATATTGTCACCAAAAAGGCAATCGGGACGTGTCTGTAGAATATAATCCATGAATTCCTGAGTGTGAAACAGTGAGTCGCAACTTTCCGAGACAAGGGAAAGATACCTGAGCTCATAATCAAAGCTATGTATTCTTTCGAATTCGGAAAAGTTATGTTTGTCATAATAGTGTTCTGCAGAAGTCTTAACTGAATCATATCCGGCAATAAGGTTTGACACTGTTTTTGCATTTTCAGTTGTCCATACCGCAAGTGTGGGTATGTCATGGTAATAATCGGCCATAAGCTTCATATAGTCATCATGAACCCACTTGTTGTATTTTGCCATGTATCCTTTGAAACCGACAAAAGCGTCATGTATTGAATCTGGCACCACATTCATATCAATCAGAATTGTAAGATCCTCACCCGGAGCCATCATCGGGAGTACACTTGATGCCCAACTTGATGTACCTGATACCATTGTAACCTGAATGGTTTTAGGATAGTAAATGACTGTGGAATATTCAGCCTCTCCGTTTTCATCCAGATAAATCAGCTGCCCATTGAATGATGTGGGGTCTGTAATATCGAAGTTCCATACATCAATCCTTGCGCTCATTCCCTTCTTGAAGTTCAGTGCCTTGAAATGCAAGGTGGCAGGATTCTCGCTGTATTCCATTGCCGGCCACTCATCATATTCAGGATAATCGGCCATGTATTCTTCCGGTACTTTCCCGACTTCCAGTTCTGTTCCCTGTTGCCTGATATTGAAGAAATTGTATGCGCCTTTAATCGTTCCTTCCATCAAATCAAAGATTTTCGTCTTTTGGGGCAGAGGCTCGAAAAAGAGTTTGAAGTCCATTTTCCAGGTTTCAGGATCAGTGGTGACGAATTGTCCAAGCTCAAACTTGTCACATCCAAGGATGGCATACTGCTTGCCGTCGGCCTCAATGACCGTTTCTTTTCCAAAAGTGAAACTGGCCGTTGACGGATATTGCATATTCATGAAAACAGTAGTAGTGTCTTCTAAGAACACCACCTTCTGTATTGTGACCTGGGGAGCAGTCGTCATTCCGACACTTGGTTCCTCCCAAACCATCTCCTTCTTGCCACAGGAAATCAGGGCAAGCAATGCAATCAGCAAATAAACAATGTGTCTCATAATTTGTATGTTTTTTAAATTCATTCAGCTCCTTTTTCAATCAGGTCTATCAGTTCCTTCAGTTCATCAACAGTTATCTTCTCATCACGGACAAAACATGATACCAGACTCTTATATGAACTGTCAAAGTCCTTTCTGACAATGTCCTCGACACTCATCTGACCGCAGTCCTGACGTTCTATTGCCGGATAGTACTGGAAGGAACCGCCAAAGCCCCTGTGGGTCAGGTAGCCCTTGGCTTCAAGCGAGCGCACGTATGTTGACAGTGTGTTGATGTGCGGTTTTGGTTCAGAATAAAACTCCAGAAGGTCCTTTACAAACATCGGTCCGTTCTGCCAGAACAGGTTCAAAACAGTTTCTTCTTTCTTCGTGATTTTCTCCATCTGAATTGATATCAATAGTTTTGTCCGGCAAAGGAAACATATTATTCTGATAGCAGCAAGCAATAACGAGAAAATCTCGTTAATTAAACGAGAATATTTCGTCTTATTCATCGGCAACCATCAGGCTGCCATATAAATTGCAATTTATCAAGGCAAATTCAGTGAATTCTATTTATTCTGACTGTGGCCTTGACGCAAAAGCGTAGGTTGTATGGACTGACTAATTTTGCCACATATTTTATATATAGATACGGGATTTTTTGTAATTTCGCGGATTGTATGCAAAATGGCATATTATAGGTGGATTTAGAAAGATAAGACAACAATATGAACGTATCGTACAAGTGGCTTAAGGAGTATGTCGATTTCGACCTGACTCCCGGAAAGGTGGCCGAGGCCCTGACATCTGTGGGTCTTGAGGTGGATGGAATTGAGGAGGTGCAGTCTGTAAAGGGCGGCCTGAAGGATATCGTAATAGGCGAGGTGCTTACCTGCGAGTCGCATCCAAACTCTGACCATCTTCACGTGACCACCGTAAACCTGGGTGGCGATAAGGTTGAGCAGATTGTATGTGGCGCTCCTAACGTGGCTGCCGGCCAGAAGGTCGTTGTGGCTACCTGTGGCGCCAAGATATACGAGGGCGATGAGTGCTTCACCATCAAGCCGTCAAAGCTTCGCGGTGTGGCTTCGAACGGTATGATATGCTCTGAGAAGGAGCTGAATCTGGGCAATGACCATTCCGGCATTATGGTGCTTCCGGCAGAGGCCGTTCCCGGCACTCCGGCTGCGGATTACTTTGGTCTGGAGTCTGACTATGTGATTGAGGTGGATATCACCCCGAATCACGCCGATGCCTGCTCGCACTGGGGCGTGGCCCGCGATTTCTATGCCTGGCTGCTCCAGAACGGATTCAAGACCGCCCTTCACCGTCCGTCAGACGAGGCTTTCAAGGTTGATAATAATGACCTTTGCATTGACATCGACGTGCAGAACACCGAGGCTTGCCCGCGTTACTCTGGCGTGAGCATCAAGGGCGTCACCATCAAGGAGAGTCCTGCCTGGCTGAAGAGCAAGCTGACTGCCATCGGCCTGCATCCTATAAACAACGTGGTTGATGTAACCAACTTCATACTGTTCGCTTACGGCCAGCCGTTGCACAGCTTTGACGCTGATAAGATTGAAGGCGGCAAGGTAGTTGTGAAGACTATGCCGGAGGGTACTCCGTTCGTTACTCTTGACGGACAGGAGCGCAAGTTGTCGGAACGTGACCTGATGATTTGCAACGCCAAGGATCCTATGTGCATAGGTGGCGTTTTCGGAGGTCTTGTATCAGGCATATCCGAACAGACAACAAACGTTTTCCTTGAGAGCGCCTATTTCCATCCTACCTGGATCCGTAAGAGCGCCCGTCGTCATCAGCTTAGTACAGACGCGTCGTTCCGTTTTGAGCGTGGCATAGATCCGAACGGCGTGATTTATGCGCTTAAACAGGCTGCAATGCTCATAAAGGAGCTTGGAGGCGGCACAATCTCGATGGACATAAAAGATATCTATCCACAGCCTATAGAGGATTTCAAGATTGATTTCAACTATGACTATGCCGACCGTCTTACGGGCAAGGTCCTTTCACGTGAGACAATGAAGGACATAGTCCGTAATCTTGGAATAAAGATTGACGCTGAGACTGCTGACGGTCTGCAGCTGTCAGTTCCTCCTTTCCGCGTGGATGTTCAGCATCCGTGCGATGTGGTTGAGGAGATACTCAGAATATACGGCTACAATAATGTGGAGTTCGGTAAGTCCGTGCAGTCAAGTCTGACAGTACAGGGCGATGTGGATCGCGCTCACAAAATGCAGGACCTGGTGTCCGAGCAACTGGTGGGATGTGGCTTCAACGAGATTCTGAACAACTCACTGACCAAGGCCGCATACTACGATGGCCTTGACTCATATCCGTCAGAGAGACTGGTGAGGCTTCTTAACCCGCTGTCGGCAGACCTTAATGTAATGCGTCAGTCTATGCTGTTTGGTGGCCTGGAGAGTCTGTCGCACAACATCCGCCGTCAGAATGCAGACTTGCGTTTCTTTGAGTTCGGCAAGTGCTACTACTTTGATGCCGCACGTCGTGAGGCTGCCGTGAGGGATGAGAACGGCAACCCGCTCCGCGCATACAGCGAGGATTATCACGTTGGTATGTGGATTACCGGCAAGAGGGTGTCCGCATCGTGGGCCCACAAGGACGAGGAGTCATCGTTCTACGAGCTGAAGGCCTGTGTGCTGAATGTGTTCAAGCGTCTTGGCCTGGATATGAATGCAATCCGTGTTGAGGAGTTTGAGGATGGCATCTACTCCAGCGCCCTTCGCTATAACTTGCGCTCAGGCAAGAGCATCGCACAACTGGGCATCGTCAAGACTCAGTTGCTGAAACGCTTTGACATTGAGCAGCCTGTGTATTACGCAGACATCAACTGGGACGAGCTGCTGAAGGCTACCCGCAAGGTGAAGGTGAGCTACAGCGAGCTGCCTAAGTTCCCGGCTGTAAGACGTGACCTGGCTCTGCTGGTTGACAAGAGTGTGACTTTCGCCCAGATAGAGGAGGTGGCGTACGCCTCAGAGAAGCGTCTGCTCAAGGAGGTGACTCTGTTCGATGTCTATGAGGGCAAGAACCTTGAGGAGGGCAAGAAGAGCTATGCTGTGGCGTTCATGCTGCAGGATGAGACCCAGACTCTTAATGACAAGCAGATTGAGAAGGTAATGAATTCGGTAATTCACAACCTTGAGACAAAACTGGAGGCTAAACTCCGGTAACTTTGGCTTTTGGCTATTGGCTGTTGGCAGATGGATGTGTGATTATAATTTGAATTAATAATAAATAAAAACAGACTACAATGGGAAGAGCATTTGAATTTAGAAAGGCTAGAAAGCTGAAACGCTGGGGTAATATGGCCAAGACTTTCACACGCCTTGGCAAGCAGATTGCCATCGCTGTAAAGGCTGGCGGTCCGGATCCTGACAACAACCCGACCCTTCGTGCCATCATTGCTACCGCAAAGCACGAGAATATGCCGAAGGATAACGTTGAGCGCGCTATCAAGAATGCAATGGGCAAGGACCAGAAGGACTATAAGGAGATGAACTACGAGGGTTACGGCCCGCATGGCATTGCCATCTATGTAGAGACCCTTACAGACAACACTACCCGTACGGTTGCCAACGTACGTGCCGTGTTCAACAAGTTCAGCGGTACCCTTGGCACCAGTGGAAGTCTGGACTTTATGTTCAGCCACAAGTGTCAGTTCACCATTGCCAAGAAGGATGGTGTTGAGATGGACGACCTGATTCTGGAGCTTATCGATCTTGGCGTTGAGGATGAGTACGATTTCGATGAGGAGGAGAACGAGGTTACCCTGTATGGCGATCCGAAGTCATACGCAGCCATTCAGAAGTATCTTGAGGAGAATGGCTTTGAGGTCAAGGCTGCTGAGTTTACCCGCATTCCTAACGACCTGAAGGATGTCACTCCTGAGCAGCGCGAGACAATAGACAAGATTGTGGAGCGTCTTGAGGAGGACGATGACGTTCAGAACGTCTATACCAATATGCGTCCGTTAGAGGAGGAAGAGGCATAATGGAGGATTCTCTTGACAGAGTAGCACTATCTGTAGAGCTATTCAGACAAGGATATAATTGCGCACAGGCGGTCACGGCCGCCTTTGCTGATTTATATGGCCTTACCCGTGAGCAGGCATTGCGTGTGGCGGCATCATTCGGCGGCGGTATAGGACGTATGCGTGAGGTGTGCGGGGCGGCTTCCGGAATGTTCATTCTGGCTGGTCTGGATTGCGGCAGTGTCACCGAGGGAGATGCGGCAGGCAAGGAATATAATTACCGTGTGGTTCAGCAATTGGCAGCCACATTCCGTCAGCGTAACGGCTCAATCATCTGCGGTGAGCTTTTAGGCTTACGCCCAATGGGGACCAGTACTGCCGGAGCGTCGGTTCAGGCTACCGATCCTGTTCCTGAGGCGAGGACTGATGAGTACTATAAGAAGCGTCCGTGTATAAGAATGATAGAGGAGGGGGCCCGGATTTTTTCTGAATATTTGCAAAATAAGGAACTTGCAGATACAAATAATGTTAAATAAGATAACGTACTGATTGCCAATTGGTATAATCAACGTAATTTTGCACTTGAAAAAATAAACCTGATAGAAAATGTTTGTACAGAATGTAGGCGAGTACGCCGGTATGATTTGGCGTGCGCTTGAAGGCAATAACGCGCTTTCACAGAAGGAAATCAAGAAAATCGCAAAGTTGAAAGACAAAGAGTTTTACCTTGGTCTTGGTTGGTTGCTCCGCGAGGACAAGATTAACGTTACCGAGGGGGAGGAAGAGAATTACTACGCACTCAAGTAATAGAGTCGTACTACATTTTAATTTAGCAATCCCGTAAGTCTATCTTGCGGGATTGCTGTTTTTTTCTGTAAATTCGCGCTGAAATATTATTGCGATGGAACATATCAGAAATTTCTGCATAATTGCACATATCGACCACGGAAAGTCAACATTGGCTGACCGTCTGCTGGAATATACCAAAACCATTGATATTACCGAGGGCCAGATGCTTGACGATATGGATTTGGAGAAGGAGCGCGGCATCACCATTAAGAGTCACGCCATTCAGATGGAGTACGGGCATGACGGTGAGAAATACGTGTTGAACCTGATAGATACTCCGGGACACGTTGACTTCTCATATGAGGTGTCACGTTCCATTGCCGCCTGCGAGGGCGCTCTTCTTGTGGTAGATGCCACTCAGGGCGTACAGGCGCAGACCATCAGTAACCTATACATGGCCATAGAGCACGATCTGGAGATTATTCCTATCATTAACAAGTGCGATATGCAGAGCGCGATGCCTGACGAGGTTGAGGATGAGATAGTTGATTTGCTTGGATGTCCGCGTGCTGATATTATCCGTGCGTCCGCCCGTACCGGAATGGGCGTGGAGCAGATACTCGATGCGATTGTGGAGCGCATATCGCATCCTGTAGGTGATCCGGATGCGCCGCTGCAGGCGTTGATATTTGATTCAGTGTTCAATCCGTTCCGTGGCATCATTGCCTATTACAAGATAGTGAACGGCAGCATACATAGTGGTGATAAAGTTAAGTTCTTCAACACCGGAAAAGAGTATGATGCTGATGAGATTGGTGTTCTGCGGATGGATATGGTACCACGTGACGAGATGCATACCGGTGATGTGGGTTATATCATCTCCGGAATAAAGACATCGACAGAGGTGAAGGTGGGAGATACCATCACCCATGTGGCCCGTCCGTGCGAGGATGCCATTGCCGGTTTCGAGGAGTCCAAGCCGATGGTGTTCGCCGGTGTCTATCCAATTGATGTCAACGAGTTTGAGGACCTGCGCGCGTCATTGGAGAAGCTGCAGCTTAACGATGCATCGCTGAGTTTCACTCCGGAGTCCTCAATGGCTCTGGGCTTCGGCTTCCGCTGCGGCTTCCTTGGCCTTCTCCACATGGAGATTGTGCAGGAGCGTCTGGACCGCGAGTTTGATATGAGTGTAATCACAACTGTGCCGAATGTGCAGTATATGGTCTATGACAAGCAGGGCAACTGCATCGAGGTGCACAACCCCAGCGGAATGCCCGACCTGACGCTGATTGACCATATTGAGGAGCCTTATATCGATGCCTCAATCATAACGACTACCGAGTATATAGGTCCGATAATGACTCTCTGCCTGGACAAACGCGGTGAATTGGTCAAGCAGCAGTTCATTGCAGGAAACAGGGTGGAGCTTTATTTCAAACTCCCGCTCGGTGAGATTGTGATTGACTTCTATGACAAGCTTAAGAGTATTTCCAAAGGCTATGCCTCGTTTGATTACCATCCGGCGGGCTTCAGGCCATCTAAATTGATAAAGTTGGATATCCTTCTGAATGGTGAGCCTGTGGATGCTCTCTCAACGCTCACACACGTGGATAACGCATACGACCTTGGTCGCAGGATGTGTGAGAAATTGAAGGACCTGATTCCGCGTCAGCAGTTCGACATTGCCATACAGGCGGCTATCGGCGCCAAGATTATTGCACGCGAGACAATCAAGCAGGTGCGCAAGGATGTTACCGCGAAGTGCTACGGCGGTGATGTGTCGCGAAAGCGTAAGCTCTTGGAGAAACAGAAGAAGGGCAAGAAACGTATGAAGCAGATTGGCAATGTGGAAGTGCCGCAAAAGGCATTCCTTGCCGTTCTGAAACTTGATTAAATAATTGAATAAAAAGAATCTCCCGGTTTGAGTGCCAGCTCAAAACGGGAGATTTCTTGTTTCTTGAATATAGCCTATCTGTCAATGCCCAGGTCCTTGTAAGTACGCGGGGCAGGGGTGGATGGCAGAGGCTTATAATCCTTAAGCTGCTCCAGAGCTGTCCTGATGGCTTGCTCCAGCTGCTCGTCAATGCCCTCAAACTCCTTTATCGGGTCATTGTCTATAACGATGTCCGGGTCTACTCCGTGGTTTTCTACAATCCATTGGCCTGTCTTCGCGTCGTAGTTCGTGAAGAACGGAACACGCACGTCGGTACCGTCCATATAGGGTAGGGAACCGCTGATTCCTACTATGCCGCCCCACGTTCTGGTGCCTATCACAGTACCGGTTCCCGTAGCCTTGAAACTCCAGGGGAAAAGGTCGCCGTCTGATGCCGAATACTTGTTGACAAGCATTACCTTAGGCCCGTAATGTGTGCCTTCCGGAATCTTTCCGTTCAGGCTTGACGTACGGTACATTGTCATACGGTATGGCTCGCGCATCAGGCGTTCCAGAATCATAGGCGATACATTGCCGCCACCATTGCCGCGGTCATCTATGATGAGAGCCTGCTTGTCAAGCTGTGGATAGTAATAGCGTACGAACTCGTTGAGTCCCTCCGCGCTCATATCGGGAATGTAGATGTATCCCACCTTGCCGTCTGTAGCCTCGTCAATACGCTTGATGTTGTTCTGAATCCACTCCAGATGATAAAGCGGATACTCGTCGGCGATAGGCTTTGCAACTACCTTGCGTCCGCCTGCTGAGGCGGTGGAGTTGATGGTGAGCTCGGTCAGTACACCTGCCTTGCCTGTGAGAAGCTGATAGATATTGCTCACTGAGTTGGCTGGTATGCCGTTGACGGCTGTGATAAACTCGCCCTCCTTGACACCGATGCCCGGCTCTGCCAGTGGCGAGCGCAAAGTCAGGCTGTATGGCGCTCCCTCAAAGATGTGGTCAATTTTGAAATAACCGCTTGGGTCAGAGCTGATCTTAGCTCCAAGAAGACCCATATCAATGCGTCTCGCCTCGGGCTTCTCTCCTGCGGTCACATAGGCATGGCCAGTGCCGACCTCGCTTATCATCTCGCCTATGATATAGTTCAGGTCAAGTCTGGTCTTTGCGTATGGCACAAGTACGGAATACTTCTCCTTGACGGCCTTCCAGTCTGCTCCATGCATATTCTCCAGATAGAAGCCGTCGCGGAACGCGCGCCATACCTCATCGAAAATCTGTGGCCACTCTTTTGTAAAGTCTATATCGGCCACCATATCTCCTGTCTCAACAGGTGTGTCGAGGCTGGCTTTCGGACCACCGAAATCTGATACGTATAGTTTGCCGCTCTTCATGAACAGAGCCTTTCTCGCTCCGAAGCGGACATCCATCATTCCTTCAGCGTAAGTGTCGGATTTCTGTGTATCAAGATTGAACACGCTGATACCTGCGCGCGAAGTGTAATAGACTTTGCTTCCGTCACTGTAGAACAATCCATAGGTACCTGCCGGCAGTGGCAGCTTGACAATCCTGTCATAGAGCCCGTCCTTGTCTATTGTCACCTTTACGGAGTTGCTCTCTGCTGTCTCTGTACTCTTGCCTTTGGTGTTCTTTTTGTCTTTCGATGCATCTTTTGGCTGCTCATTGCTCTCCTCCTTGATCTTTACTACCGCATCCTTGGGAAGGAATGGCGATGGGGTGTCCTTTGACAGCATAGCCATATAAACGCCTCCCATATTGCTGTACGTGTAGTCCCACTCAATACGGCTGTATGTGGGATTGAGGTCACGGTCGGAGTTGAAAATCAGATACTTTCCGTCTGCGCTGAATGCCGGTGATGAGGAGTTGTACCATTTCTCGGTGGCCGGGAACTCCTCGCCGCTTGCCACATTCATTATATAGACAACACTCAACTCATTCTGCTCCTGTCTGGTGTATGCAATCCACTTGCTGTCTGGTGAGAATGTTACGTCAAACAGCTCGTTGGCAGGGTTTGTCAGGAGCGTTCTGGTGGTTTTGCCGGATATGCTCAACTCGTTGATGCGGTTCTTGCGGTCGGTGTAGAGCAGTGTCTTGCTGTCCGGTGCCCAGATGATCTCGCGGATGTAGGTGTCATTGTTGAAAGTCATCTGCTCCGGCTCTCCGCCTTCTGCTTTCTGAATCCATATCTCTGTCTCACCGGTTATGTCGCTGATATATGCTATGTATTTGCCGTTGTAGCTCCAGGATACGCCTCTGTCGTTAGCTCCGGGAGTGCGGGTTATGTTGCGCGTGACGCCTTTTCCAACCGGGACATCGAAAACCTCACCACGTGCGGCTACTGCTACGCGCTCACCGTCGGGCGACATACTCGCCTCTGTAATCTTGTCGGAAACCGCTCTCTGCTCGTTCCTGGCATATACCAAATCTGAGGTCAGGGTGATGTGCAATTGCTCGCAGCGCTTGCTTTTCGGGTCAAGTTTCCAGATGTATCCTCCGTTCTCGAACACGATAGTCTTGCCGTCTGTGCTGGGGAACTTCACGTCGTACTCCTTGAAATCCGTAACCTTTGAGGTCTGGCCGGTGGAAGTGTCATATACAAAGATGTTCATAATGGCATCGCGGTCTGACGCAAAGAAAATCTCGTTGCCGCACCACATGGGGGAGATGTCCTGTGCCTTGTTGTCGGTGATATTGGTGACCTTCCTGGCTGCAGGGTCATAAATCCATATGTCATCGGCCATGCCGCCCTGATAATACTTCCAGGTGCGGAACTCGCGGAATACACGGTTGTAGGCCAGCTTCGAGCCGTCAGGAGACCAGCAGCAGAAACCGCCCTCCGGGAGCGGCATCTCATACGGCATTCCGCCTTCGGGAGATACTGTCCAGAGCTTGCCCTCGAAGCCGTCGCCGATGCGGTTGCGGTAAACGATGGACTTGCCGTCCGGGTTCCACGTCATTACTACGTTGTTCGGTCCCATACGGTCACCAAGATCATCACGTCCATTGGTTGATGTGTAGGTAAGGCGTACCGGCTCTCCGCCATTTGACGGAATGATATAGACCTCGCGGTTTCCGTCATACTCACCTGTGAAGGCAATCTGCCTGCCGTCAGGTGAGAAACGCGCGAACATCTCGTAGCCTACGTGCGATGTCAGCCGTTGTGCGGCACCTCCATTGATTGAGACTGTGTAGAGATCTCCTGCGTAAGAGAACACTACCTGATGACTGTCTGTGGCCGGAAAACGCAGAAGACGGGCTTCCGGCTCATTTGCAGAAACGACAAATGCCGGCGTGGCAAGTGCCAGCGCCAGCAGAATGGTTATTCTTTTCATATTATGTTTTATTTTTTCTCTTGGTAGAGAAATCTCTTTATGCTTCCTTTCGGCGTCTTCTCAAACGGCTCGTCCATCACCTGTGTGGAATTGAGACGCTCGTATGCGGGTAACGCGGCATTTATCTCTTTGCGGTCAGCATCCAGACGTGCCTCTATCTGTTGTCTGCTCAGGTTCTCACCCTTGACGATGTCGGGACTGGGCACAATCAATGCTACAAGCTTGCCCTCACGCTCAACCACCAAAGACTCGGCCACCAGGCTGCGCTGGTTGAGAACCTCCTCGATCTCCTCCGGGTAGATGTTCTGCCCCGATGGCCCCAGAATCATATTCTTGCTACGTCCCTTTATGGTTATATTGCCGTGTTTGTCAATCAGGCCCATATCGCCTGTGTAGAACCAGCCGTCTTTGTCAATTGCCTGTGCGGTTGCCTCCGGATTCTTGAAGTAACCGAGCATCACATTGTCGCCCTTGACGGTAATCTCGCCAGGCACGTTCTCGGGGTCGGTACTCTGTATCTCCACCCGTACTCCGTCAATGGCCTTTCCGCAGGTCCCTGACTTGTATTCCTTCCAGCCCGTATAGGCAATCAGTGGCGCGCACTCAGTGGCTCCATATCCAACTGTGAATGGAAAATGCAACATCCTGAGGCAATCTTCTACGTCCTTGCTCAGTGCGGCTCCTCCGATGATAAGCTCCTTCATCTCTCCACCGAAGGCATCCAGAAGTTTCTGGCGTATCTTTTTCAGAATGCTTTGCCTCAGTATGGGAACGTGAAGCGCTATTCTCATAGACGGCCTATTCAGAACCGGGAGAATGACATTCTGTACGACTTTCTCAATCACCAGCGGAACTGTAATGATAAGAGTAGGCTTGAATTCCGCGAAAGTCTGGAATATGATTTTCGGACTTGGAATCTTTGTGAGGAAATGAATGTGGCATCCCAGTGCTATGTCATAGATAAGCTCGAACATAAGCCCGAACATATGTGCCAGCGGCAGCATGCATACGGTACTGCTTCCAGGCTTCAGATACATTTTCACGACACTGTATTTTACCATCATTCTCAGGGCACGGTACGGTATCATCACACCTTTGGGGAAACTTGTGGTGCCTGATGTGTAGTTGAGTACTGCCAGACTGTCGGTGTCGCTCTCCTTGTAATACTCTATGTCTTTCTGACTGAAACCGTTAGGGAATCTCTGACTGAAAAGATTGTCAATATTGTCGCAGGCATCTTCCAGACTTCTCTCTGATGTTTGGAGTAAGGAAAGGTCCGATACAAGGAAGTAACCTTTGACGGCCGGCATTTTCTCAGTGCTGATGCTTTTCCATTGCGCATCGCCTGCATACAGCAGCCTTGCCTCGGAGTGGTTTACAATGTTGTGTATATAATCAGCCTTGAAATCAGCAAGTATAGGTACCGGGACTGCTCCGTATGTGATTATTGAGAAAAACGCGACTGCCCAGTTGGCACAGTTCTTGGCGCAGATGGCAATTTTGTCGCCCGGAACAAGTCCTGCACTTCTATATAGAATGTGGGCTTTCTCAATGCTTTCTGCCATATCCTTGTACAGAATGGTCTGTCCCTGATAATCTGTAAGCGCCGCAGATTCCCAGTTCTTTATGAGACTCTCCTGGATGTACCCGATGAAACTTGGATTTTCCAAGTTTATCATACTTCCAGGCTTTTCTGCGTTGGTGTTTATATTGCTCATAGCTTTTTTCGCTTTGATTACACTCGCAAAAGTAGGGAAAAATCTCGTTGCTTTTGGCTAAAATTCTTAATTTTGGGATTTGAAAGAGTTATACTTTCTTTCTGTAGGCAAATTTTAAATAATAATAAGAATATGTACGATTCCAACAGAGGGCTTTATGTGGCACATTGCGATGCCGGACCATTGTCAATATGTGGCCGAATGGCCAACCGTCACGGACTCATAGCCGGTGCGACAGGTACCGGAAAGACCGTATCACTTCAAGTTATTGCCGAGACATTCTCGCAGGCTGGAGTACCCTGCTTTATGGCAGATATGAAAGGTGACCTTAGCGGAATAAGCCAGGCCGGATCTATGAGTAGCTTCATACAGAAAAGATGCCCGGAGTTCGGTATTGAGAACCCTCAGTTCGCAGGCTGTCCCACACGTTTCTTCGACGTGTTCGGTGAGCAGGGGCATCCTATGCGCACCACCATCTCCAATATGGGGCCGCAGCTCCTCTCAAGACTGATGCAGCTCAGCGAGGCTCAGGAGGGTGTGCTGAACGTGCTGTTCCGTGTGGCCGATGAGCGCGGCTTGCTGCTTATTGACATTAAGGACCTTCGCTCGATGCTGGCCTATCTCTCGGAGAATGCCGCCGAGATAAGCCGCCAGTACGGTGCGGTGAGCGCAGTCAGCGTGGCTGCCATTCAGAGGGCTCTGCTCGCTCTGGAGAATCAGGGCGCGGAGAAGTTCTTCGGTGAGCCGTCGTTCGATATATTTGATTTGATGCAGTGCGAGGGTGGCAAGGGCGTAATGAATGTGCTGGCCGCCGACAAGCTTATGCTGAATCCTAAGCTCTATTCAACATTCCTTCTGTGGCTCCTGTCTGATATTTATGCTCAGCTGCCGGAGGTGGGCGATTTGGAACTTCCCAAGCTTGTGTTCTTCTTTGATGAGGCGCACACTCTGTTCCAGGATACCTCAAAGGCTCTTGTTGACAAGATTGAGCAGGTTATCCGTCTTATCCGAAGCAAGGGTGTGGGCGTGTATTTCATCACGCAGAATCCTACTGATATACCTGAGGTTATTCTGGGCCAGCTCGGAAACCGTGTGCAGCACGCATTGCGCGCCTATACACCGAAAGACCAGAAGGCGGTCCGTGCCGCGGCTCAGACATTCCGTGCGAATCCTGATTTCAAGACAGAGGATGCCATAATGCAGCTTGAGACCGGCGAGGCGCTCGTATCGTTCCTTGACGAGAAAGGTGCTCCGACTATGGTGCAGCGCTCCAGGATACTGTTCCCGCTGAGTCAGATTGGCGTCATCTCTGAGAGCCAGCGCACGCAACTGATCAATGCATCGCGTCTATATGGCCGCTATGATAATCCGATTGACCGCGAGAGTGCTTTCGAGGTGCTTCTTGCTGAGAGCGAGCAGGCGGCCCGCGAGCTTCAGAGACAGCAGGATGCTGAAAAGGATGAGAAAGAGCGCAAGGCTGCCGAAAAGGCTGAAAAGACAGAAAAGGCTAAGTCAAAGAAGAGTGGGGGCGGTCTTGCCAAGACTCTGGCCACAGCCGCTGTCGGCGCAGCCATCAGTTCTGTGAGCCGTAGCGTAGGTACGTCGGTATCGAATAAGATAACCGGCAAGAAGTCTTCGACTACATCAGCCAAATCCGTTGCCGGAAAAGCGGCCAGCTCTGCGGCATCGTCTATAGTCCGCAATCTTACCCGCTCAATTCTTGGCAATCTGCTGAAATAGCAAGGCCGCAATCAAAGGGTGTTCAAGAGGGCTCGGCCTGGAAGGCAGGACCGTTCCGCTGACAGGATTTTACTGAAATACAGCCTTGGTAATCTCATTCTCCAAGAATGATGCTACATAGCCCACGCTCTGATAACAAAAGCCTGTTGATGTGTCTTGAAGACGCTCTAATGTCTCGGATGTGTAAAGAGCGTCCAATGCCTCAGCTGGAGTATAGCCAAACCTATCCACAAGCCAGTCGGCAAGCTCTACTGTAAGCTCGTCCTTAAGGGTCTGTATCTGCTCCGGAGAAGTCGTGTCATATCGCAGTCAATTTTGCCAGGGCACGTTCGGTGCCGAAATAATACTGATATGCTAACCCCATCATTCTCAACCTTCTTTCATTTATTTTCGTCGAAAACATATAAAATAATCAAGGGAAATGTGTGATTAATTAATTTAATCATTAGCTTTGTGGGGCAAAGTACTTTTAACAACAAATAATAACAAAAGAATGGAAGAGAGAATTGCCCCGGACGAGGCTATCGATGAGATTCGTAAGATGATGGACCGCTCCACAAGGTCATACCTTGGCGGCTGGGCACCGTTGTTATGCGGGTTGGTCGCACTGGCGGGAGGCCTGACCGTGAATGCGTTACTGAAAGCGCCAGATG
This sequence comes from Bacteroidaceae bacterium, assembly GCA_045597985.1. GTDB lineage: Bacteria > Bacteroidota > Bacteroidia > Bacteroidales > Bacteroidaceae > Colenecus. The sequence continues at coordinate 16,127 of JAZLLE010000073.1, forward strand.
AGATTGACGGAGGCCCAAGTGCTATGCTTGTCTTTGGTTGTATTGCACTGACAGTAATACTGACGCTCATTTTAGGTATTGCAATTCCTTTTGTAATAAGTATTATACGCGCGAAAAAGGACGGCATTTCCCTTGCCTTCAACGACAAGAACCGCCGGCAGTTCGTGACGCTCTTTCTTCCGGTGGCCATGGGAGGCATCATCTGTTACTCCATGCTGTATGTGGGCGCCTTCGAATGGATGCCCGCGGTCATGCTCTGTCTTTACGGACTTGCAGTATTCAATCTGTCAAAGTACAATGAGCCAACAATGGTATGGCCCGGTCTGGCGCTCATCGTAATAGGACTTGCTGCCTGCTTCCTGCGTGAATACGCGCTTCTGCTGTGGATAATAGGATTCGGTGGGGTGCATATCGCATATGGTATTTTTCTTCTCGTAAAGAACCGTGGCTGAACAGAATCCAATATTGCTGGACGGTTACGACAAAATGTTCGAGAACCGCGTCCGTCTGGGTATAATGTCGGTACTGGCCGCAAACGAGCATTACGACTTTGTCAGTCTGAAGGGACTGCTGGAGGTAACGGACGGTAACCTGACCACACACTTGAGGACGCTTGAGGCTGCCGGCTACATAAGTTCCGTCAAGCGTTTCATCGACCGCAAGCCGAACACCTCATTTTCCATTACCGATAAGGGGCGGCGGGCGTTTGAAACTCACATCTGCGCACTGTCCAAACTTCTGAAAATTTGAGTAACAATAAACAAAATAGCAGCAACAAAGGCTGTCAGAAGGCGATTCTGGCCGTATTTTGCGTTATCGCAATCATTGTTGTAGGATATGTCACATACTGCAAGGTACGGCATAATCAGTATCTAAAGAATCCGCCCTGCGCCAGCCGCGAATATGTTCAGGCATTTGCCGGCGGGGTTGAGTTCCCGCCGTACGGAATGATGGAGTACAAGTATATGCCGGCGACTTTTCTACCCGATTTCATGGATACCGTACTGCTGCGTTTTGACGAGATGCCAGACAGCATTTTCTACAACAAGCTTGACTCATTATGCAATATTGAGCTGACGGACAGCTTTATTGACGAAAATGGCATAAAATGTCAGAACAGCATTTGGCTGTGGCACTATTACGATGAATCCGGCGAATGGTACTACTGGTTTCCGTTCGGATGTTCCCGTGGCGCCTATCCCGAATACCGTCAGAGCCTGATTGACAACGGTCTCCCGGAATCGGTGCTGACAGGGCATGACCTGATTTACGCGATTGACATCCCGCGCGATTCTCAGGACTGGATGATTATCTATGGTGAGTCGTAATGCCCCGAATATGCCAAGTGGGTTGTAGTAATCTCCCGGGGGCGGCAATGATGATGCAAAACGTAAATTTTGCTCCGTCCGGTGTTCGCTAAGTGTTCGCTCTGCCTTCGCTATGTGTTCGCTCTGGCTACGTTCTTGAGCGGAAAAACATCGGTGAGATGGTGAAGGTACGGCGGAGTCAAAACGAAAGCATAACGGATACCCAACGGAGAACGGGCGAAGATGGCTTGAATGGCCGTTGAAATCATAGTCGGAGACAAACCGGGGTGAAGGCCATATACTTGTAACATACCTTTCGGATTGCTGGTGATAAGCATCATCAGTGTGTCAGATACAGATATTGTGTATCCGCCTGAAACCTCAAGATCAAGTACTTTACCTTTGATCATATCGCCGGTCTTGTTCTTGAAATCCACCTCGCGGGTTTTCAGGGCAAGAGTGTCATCACTCTGTCTGTTACCCGTGCACGATGTTGCCAGCAGCACTGCTGCCAGACTTGTTAGCAGAATTCTTTTCATAATTGGAAGTCATTGGAAAAGCAAATTGCGGCTTCCGGTTAGCAAAATATATGATTCAGTTACTTTGGTCAGACAGGATAATTACAGTTGGAACAGGTCGTTTACAGTTTTGCCAAAGTATGCTGACAGTTTCAGTGCCAGTTCAGTCGATGGTATGAACTTGTTGTTCTCAATGGCAAATATGGTCTGGCGTGAAACGCCTATGGCTTTTGCCAGTTCCTCCTGTGATATCCTGAGAATTGCCCTCTCTACACGTATGTTATTCTTCATTGCTGCTCTCCTTTAGATTATTTGCCAATACTTTCTTTAATACGATGGAATATGCCAGTGCCACTATCGGGAATCTGCTTAAGCCCATGAGGCATACCCATATAAATGTCTTCCCGCTTGTTGTGATGATACCATTATGATTCAGTGCCCACATTTTATAATATGAATCATAACGTCCTTCAACATACAAGGCAATTATAAAATAAAGTGCAAAAATAGCGACCAGTCGTCCTCTGACCTGACGAATGAACTCATCTTCCTGTTCTTCTTTGCTTAAGCATATCATTACCAATGCGGCATAATTCATCAGGATTGACACTCCCAACAGTATTTCAAGCACTTTCTTACTCTCCATTTCATTCCTAATCCAAATTGCTGATATTACAATGATCAAGAAAATGGAAGACAAGAGAATCCACCAACCCGTTTTTCTGCATTTGTAAGGAAAAAGAAATGACCCGTATATGTTTCCACTGCCGCGCCGGACCATCACTTTGAGAAGAACAATATAGAAAATCTGCATATTGTTGACTGAAGCAAACGAGCCTATTGTCCAAGAAACTATCCTATGGGCTATTGAATTATGAATACCCATCATTCTTTCGGCAAATGCATGTGGGTCATATTGAAGTGCATTGTAAAAGAAATTGGCTATCCTGATGCTGTTGCCGTATGTTCCCATTATTGCGCTTGCAATAAAGAAGGTGAATACCGACACCGCCAAAGCCCTGTATCGGACTGACGCGATGTACTCGTCCTCAACCTTTTCTTCAGACAGGCAGCAAACCATAAGCAATAATCCGAGCGGTATGCACATCCATTCATTTGTTTGGATTCCGTTCAGCATCCATTGGGTAACATCGCCCTGTAAATAGGGTGCTATTCTGGCATGATAAATGGCATATATAATAGTTGTCACATACAATGCTATCCCCAACGGCAGGCAAACAACCTGCCATTTATGCGGCAGAAGTTTCAAATAATTTTTATAATTCTTCATATCTGTAAAGTTTGATGTGACAAAAGTAAAATACGCATTACATATTTACAAGCGAAATTTACTTTTTAACACTTTATGGCATGATATGATAACTTCCTGGTGCCTCCACCATTTTTTGCTCAAAACGTGAATCTTTGTCCGTCCGGCGTTCGCTAGTTGTCCGTTCAGTGTCCGTTCAGTGTCCGCTCGTTCTCCGTTCTGTGTCCGTTCTGTGTCCGTTCTGCCTCCGTTCAGTGTCCGTTCGTTGTCCGTTCAGTGTCCGTTCGTTCTCCGTTCTGTGTCCGTTCTGTGTCCGTTTTTTGTCCGTTTTTTAACGGAGAGACAGCGGAAATCGGGCGGAGTCACGGCGAAGTCACAGCAAAGTCACAACGGAGCGGCAGCGGAGTCTGTGCGAACGCCGTACAGCCGGAGTGTCTTGCTAATCTTTGCCCGCCTCCACGGACGTTCTGTCTGACGGCTGCTTTGTGAGTTGTTGCTAATCAGCCTTTTATGACATACTTTGGGACAAACGGGGCCGGA
>JAZLLE010000074.1:0-12707 GCA_045597985.1 Bacteroidaceae bacterium
TCAGATATTTGCTTACGGCTTCCTTCAGATTCCACCTCACGATGGACACCCTTGCTTTCGGCTGTAGCCTTCCCACTGTTAGGGCGGCTTGGGGACTTACACCCGTTAGAATACGTTCGTGCTGGGCGAACCAAAAAAAGCGATGACCGCAAGCGGCCACCGCTTTTTATATCAAGATGGTATAAATCAGGAATTAACCCTCTTCTCGCGGATACGAGCCTTCTTACCTGTGAGTTTACGCAGATAATACAATTTGGCGCGACGAACCTTACCAATCTTGTTGACCTCAATGTTGTCAATAGCCGGTGAATTGATAGGGAAAATACGCTCAACACCTACAGTACCCGACATCTTACGGACTGTGAAACGACGATTGTCACCGTGACCGCAAATCTTGATAACTACGCCACGATAAAGCTGAATACGCTCCTTATTGCCCTCGATAATACGATACGCAACTGTTACAGTGTCTCCAGATTTGAATTTCGGGAACTTACCCTCATTTCCTGTGGCAAATGCCTCCTCGGCAATCTTAATAAAATCCATTGTAATGAATGTAAATAGTTTACGCCTCACGCAACATATCAAGTTACTCTTCCTATGACAGCGATTGCGCTAATGCGGCGCAAAGTAACTTCTTTTTTTGGTAAAAACCAAATTTTTCTTCGGGGTAAACACCGGAAGTACCTTATTATTCAAAATATAGCGTAAGCACTATCATTCTATTCCGCGCTCCCGACAATGATTCCGTATATTTCAGCAACGACATATCAGTCAAATCCGATCTGTCTCTTACCAGAATATCAGTCAGGCCAAAGCAGAATTTCAATTCAGGATTCAGCTTGAAGTATGGGAAATAGAGATCCATTCCAAGCCCCACCTCAAGCATACAGTCTGCACGACGCACCAGCATCTCCCTGCCGTCCTTCACAGTCAGGTCAACCGTAGGATTCACGCCAGCCATCACATACGGACGATAGTTGTTGAATCGCGGAGCACTCAATTTAAGATCAACAGGTACAGACAGATATGTTGACTTCATAATCATCTTGTCCTCTGCGCCCGACCTGACATCGTGAAAGACAATCTTTTTATCACCAAAATGAAGTGTCGGAACCAGACGCACGGAAAGATACTCATTCAACCCCAGCTCTCCCAACACGCCCACGCTGAAGCCTGGAGAATAGTTCTGAACATCGGCATACCAGCTTTCCGGCTTACCTTCCTCATCGTAAATAAAGCCATTGTTGGCAATATCCATATCCTGGAAATGCAAACCGAACAAGAAACCATAATGCCAGATCCTTGTATCAATATACGGGCGGTTCATAACCTTGCGCTCCTGTGAATACACACTACCCGCTCCTGCCACCAATACAAGCAGCAACAGCATCACATACCTGCACCCTATGTGTGAGACGCGCATTTTCATCAGAATAATAACGAAAGAGAGCCTTTCTTATTGCCAATTACCCGAATAAAAACAAAGTCCGGCAATTTCAGATGGCTATTTAGACACTTTCTAAATTACAAAAAAGTACCTCTGCAAGGCCCTTCGCAATGGAAAAAGGGTTAATTTTGCGCCAAGTTAAATCAAAACGTACTATTATGGCATATGTAATTGGAGATGACTGCATCGCTTGCGGAACTTGCATCGGTGAGTGTCCTTCAGAGGCTATCTCAGAAGGTGAGAAGTATTCAATCAACCCAGATCTCTGCGTAGATTGCGGCACTTGCGCCAGCGTCTGCCCTTCAGAGGCAATTCATCCGGGAGAATAAAAAAAGCGCCGAAGCGCTTTTTAATTTTAGAAATGGTGCTTTTTCAAGGCACCATTTTTTATTTCAGCCGTGCCAGAGTCTCCCTCACCCTGCGGAAAGCCTCTATTATGTTCTGCTCACTTGTGGCATAGCTGAACCTTATGCACTCCGGCGATCCAAACGCAGTGCCGCCCACAGTAGCCACGTGCCCTACCTCCAGCAGGTACATTGCAAGATCCTCTGCGGTATCAATCCGTCTGTCACCATCGCTCTTGCCAAAGAAAGAATCACACTTCGGGAACAGATAGAAAGCTCCCTGCGGCTCATTCACCTCCAGGCCTGGTATTTCCTTTGCCAGAGAGACAATAAGGTCACGCCTTTTATTAAACACCTTTCTCATAGTCTCCACATCATCCTGAGGGCCATTCAGAGCAGCCTCCGCAGCCTTCTGGGCAACAGAGCAGGTTCCACTTGTATATTGTCCCTGCAACTTGCCGCAAGCCTTTGCAAGCCATTCCGGACCAGCCATGAAGCCAATTCTCCATCCTGTCATGGCATAAGCCTTGGAAACACCATTGATTACGGCTACGCGATCCCTTATCTCAGGGAATTGGGCAAGACTCTCGTGACCTCCTATAAAATTGATATGCTCATATATCTCGTCAGAGATTACGAACACCTCAGGATGTCTGGCAATGACCGATGCCAGTGATTTCAGTTCCTCCTTTGAATAAACCGAACCGGTAGGATTTGAGGGAGAGCAAATCATCACAGCCTTTGTCTTTGGGGTAATGGCATTCTCCAGCTGGGCAGCCGTAATCTTGAAATCCTGATCAATACCAGCCCGTACAACCACAGGCACTCCACCAGCCAGTTTCACCATCTCCGGGTAGCTCACCCAGCAGGGAGACGGAAGAATCACCTCATCACCCGGATTCACCAACGTCATCACAACATTACACAGCGACTGCTTGGCGCCGGTCGAAACAACAATCTGAGATGGTGAGTAATCCAGGTTGTTCTCTCTTTTCAGCTTGTCAGAAGCCGCCTTTTTAAGCGACAGATAGCCAGGAACAGGAGAGTATCTGGAATAATTCTCCTGTATGGCACGGATAGCCGCCTCCTTCACATAATCCGGTGTATTGAAGTCAGGCTCACCCACACTCATATTAATGACGTCAATTCCCTGAGCCGAAAGCTCGCTACTTTTTTGAGACATCGCAAATGTTGCCGAAGCCGCAAGTCTCATAACACGATCAGAAATCTGTCCCATTTTTATTATATTTTTAAAAATAATCCTCAAATTTTCCAGTTCTCAAATAGCTGTCCAGATATCCCGCTGTCTCTTCTGTCTTTACCAGTTGTCTTGACAACTGCATGGAGAACAGCCAGGCCCTAAGCCAGAAGAGCAAGCCTATTGGCACAATCGCACCTATTATACGGTTTACCGTCTTGTTGGCGAAGGGAGACTCCATACCATACACCGGCATAACAGGAAAACTGTTCAACAAGTCCAGCTCAAGACTATCGCGGCTATTTGCAAGCTCCTCCACCAGAGACTCTACATTATCAGACAAGCCGCGCATCTCAGCATCCTCAACCCCACGGAAGAACAGAGCAATGTAATCCGGCATCTTTCCTATCCTTTTCTCCAACAATATGTGTCTTGACACAGCTTTGATATCCGCCGCCAGCCTCTGGCATCTGTTCTTGTCAGGATCGTCAATAACGACATCCTTATACACAATGTTCCTGCTCACCTTTCCGCCGAACCAATAGCGGAAGAACTCTTTATACACATCCATCTGGAAAACAGTGGAGTCCTTGTTGGCTGCAACCGTGAAGAAGATGCTCAACGGCAACAGCACAAGTACGCCAAGCCAGCACCCTATTATGCTCCATGCCCCCTCTCTGAACATTTTCTCGCCCGATGAGGATGTCAGATAGAACAGTATGTAAGTAAAAACAGAGACAATCACCGGAACGCCAAGTCCTCCCTTTCTGATGATGGCTCCCAAAGGCGCTCCGATATAGAAAAAGACAAGTATGGAGAGACACAACGTAATCTTTTTCATCCACTCTATCCAATGTATCCTGATATTCCTATCACCCAGCGACATTGAATTGCCCTTGAACATCAGCTCGCTTGCCTGACTACTGATGGCTTGCCTCATCTGCTTGCGATAGTCTAGTTGAGAGGAGCGCGACGAGACCATAAAGAGGCTGTCAACATTTATCGCAGCAACCTCGGACGATGCGAGCATAGCGCTGTCTTTCTCGGAATAGCGAACATTCCTGTTGAGCGCAGAATTGAAATCCAGCAAGTTACCCACCCCCAGGCTGTCTTGTCTGGACGACAGGGAATCTATGTCATACTTGATCTTTCCCATACTTTTCACGGCAGCCTGCGAGCTCATCAGATTGTCGTCAATCAGATTGAAATCAGAATTGAAATCAATCAGAAGGTGTTTCTCTCCGAAAATCTCCCTTCTGTACGGATTGCCTTTCCTTGACATATTCTGCGCCTGCATATTCTCAAACTGCTCCCCGGAATAGAGATGCAGGTACAGGTGCTTCTTATCGGCGGTTGTCTCCAGGCGGCCGGAGTCGGCGGCTATCACGCGTATATCCTCAAAGCCTTTCGAAATATCATAGATCGTCATACCGTAAAGCCAGCCCGTTTTGGTATCCTTGTCCCGCACATAGAGGTTGTAGCCGGCAATCTCATCATAAAAAGAGCCTTCGGGTATCTCAAGCTCAGGAGATTTCTGCTGCATTGAGACTATCAGCGAATAGAGTTTTCTGGTAGCGTTTGGGCCTGTAACATTCTGGAAATAGAACGATATGCCAACTAGTACGATGCATAATATCGTCAACGGGCGCATCACACGCAGAAGGGATATGCCAGCCGTCTTCATCGCAGTTAGCTCAAACCGCTCACCGAAATTGCCAAACGTAATGAGCGCTGCCAGCAGTACGGCCAGCGGCATTGCCTGAGGAACCATCGTAAGTGCCGAATAATAAAAGAATTTGGCCAGCACGCCCACCGAGAAACCCTTTCCTACAAGAATATCCACAAAGCGCCACAGCACATTCATCAACAGCACGAACAGGCAGATGAAAACGGTACCCGCCAGCAGGAGCAGAAAGCTCTTAAGGATGAATATGTCAAATTTCCTCGGCCTCACAATACGGATTTTCAGTATTGATTGGCAAAATTACAGAAATATGGTCAAATAACAGCTATTCCAATGTGAATATGTGTGTCATTACAGACCGCAGCGGCGCAGGGCATCTATTGACGTGTCCCACAAATTACGAATATCCTCGCGTTCGTCCTTTGCGGCAAAATCTATTATCTCCAGCGTATAATAGCCTGTCATCTCATTTTTTACAATGCGTATCTCAAAGTACGTATTCGGAGCCTCATCGCGCCAATGGAAACGAACGTATGTATTCTGACGGCAATTAATAAGGTCGGCCACCCTGCTCTCGTGCTTGCCCCAGACAAAAGTATATTCCTTGCCGTTGCAAGACACATCATCTGCAAACCACGCAGCCAGCCCCGGAGCTGTAGCAATAGAATCCCATATCATAGGTATCGAAGTAGAGCTTAAAGGGTATTCCAGCACTACCTTCTCCAATGCAGCATCAGTTCTCTCATTCGCCATAGCCATCGTAATTAAAAGTTATACAGCATCATTTACGTCCCTTTGCAAAGAAATGAAAAATGGTCTGAAAAAGCAAAAAACAAACAGTAGAATTTTACGTCATCAGGAAAGATTATTCACGTTTTAATCATCACAGAAAATTAAATTGGAAAACGCTTGCAAGGTTCAAAACTACGTATTACCTTTGCACCCGCTTTAGAAATGTTGGCGGGATAGCTCAGCTGGTTAGAGCGCATGATTCATAATCATGAGGTCCTCAGTTCAATCCTGAGTCCCGCTACAAAATGGTGGCCGGCGTCATACGCATGACGCCGTTTTTTTTTAAGTCATATATGAGAATTCTATTCGTCATAAACAACTTTTACGGTCGCGGGAACGGACTGGCAGCCTCTGCAAGAGAGACAGTACAGCACCTGAGACAGGCCGGGTTGGAAGTGCGTATAATCTCAATACCCGGAACCAATCTTACAGATCCGCAACCGGATTACATCCTGCGCAAACTGAATTTTCCACTGTTTCAAAAACTTATAGAGTCACAAAGTTACTGCTACGCCATAGCAGACAGGAAAGTGTTGAGACAGGCACTGGAATGGGCCGATGTCATCCATATAGAGGAGACATTCATCCTGCAATGGAAAGCTGTAAACATGGCTCGCAAGATGGGAAAGCCGTGTGTCTGCACATACCATATGCATCCGGAAAACATCTGCTACACATTGGGTCTGGGTAAATGCCGCCTGCTGAATGCCGCCATACTGAAAGTATTCCAGAAACTGGTTTATGACAAATGCTCGCACATTCAATGCCCCACTCTTGGAGTGATGGACAGGCTGAGGAAATTCCATTTCAAGCCGGAATACCATCTGATATCAAACGGCATAAAGATTTCCGACGAGGTAATCAATCCCGTACGGCCACAGACCAAACCCTACCTGATTACCTGTATCGGACGTTTCTCCAACGAGAAAGACCAGTACACCCTTCTTAAGGCTATGCGCTATTCCAGGCATTCTAAAGAGATACAGTTATACTTTGCGGGACAAGGGCCTACAAAAAAACGTATTCAGAAGAAAGCGAAGAGGCTTTTCAGGGATGGCGCCATAGAGTTGAGACCACAGTTCTCATTTCACACGCCAGCAGAGCTCAAGGAGCTTGCACGCAGTTCATACCTCAACATTCATTGCGCTATAGTTGAGGTTGAGGGCCTGTCCTGCCTTGAGGCCATAAGGGAAGGCGCTGTTCCTCTGATTGCCAAGGGAAGGCTTACCGCCACATCACAATTTGCGCTGGACGAGAGAAGCACTTTCGCAGTAGGCAATCCAAGAGAACTGGCCAGACGCATTGACTGGTGGATAGAGCAACCTGATGAAAGGATGGCTATGTCTGCCAAATACATTGAATCAGCCAGAAAATACGATATCAGGAATTCCATCGACGCACTCATCCAGATGTACCGGAAAGCCATCAGCGAAAAACCGCTACACGCTGGTCAGTGAGGTTTTGCATTGTATATCAAGGCTACAGCCTGAGACTATTGCAATAAAGGCCGCAGTCAGAACTCCACGTCGAAGAACGTAAGGCTTGCCGTTGACGATGGCAAGCGGATTCTCAAATCATTTGACTTTCGACAAATACTTACAAGGAACTGGCTGGGCCACCAACGATGAGCTGAAGAACATAGCTCAGGTGGAACACTCCAGACACCGTTCTTTCGAGAATTTTGTCGTAAACATGCTCGGAGCTATTGCCTCGTACTGCTTCTTTCCGAAAAAGCCATGCATCAACATCGTCAAAGCAGCTGATAATCAACTGACTTTATTCTGAAACAAATTCGTCGAACTCACGTTATTTAGAAATAAAGGAGCCAAAGGTAAGCTGAGTGACAATTTGCTCTTTTTCTATGGCTTGTACTTCATTTTTTGCACGATAATGCGGAATTTAGTAATTTCGCGGATACAAATTCAGACAACAACAAAAACAGCAGTATATATGGAACTGATGGAACAAATAATCCAGCACGCCAAGGAGAACAGGCAGCGCATTGTGCTCCCTGAGGGTACTGAGGAGCGCACGCTCAAGGCGGCGGACAGAGTGATAGCAGACGGAGTGGCAGACCTTGTCATCCTTGGCAACAAAGATGAGATTCTCAATCTGGCCAAGGAATATGGACTCAGCAATATCTGCAAGGCCACAATCATTGATCCGGACAACAACCCGGACAAGGACAGATACGCCAATCTGCTTTTTGAGCTCAGGAAGAGCAAGGGAATGACTATGGACGAGGCACTTAAGAAAGTGTGCGACCCACTTTATCTGGGATGTCTCATTATCAAGGCAGGCGATGCCGACGGCCAGCTGGCTGGAGCACGCAACTCCACAGGCAACGTTCTGAGACCAGCCCTGCAGATTATCAAGACCGCACCGGGAATCAGCTGTGTATCGGGCGCATTCATAATGCTCACCAAGACCCCGCAGTATGGAGAGAACGGCATACTGGTATTCGCAGACTGCGCTGTTACTCCCGTTCCAGACGCAGCGCAACTGGCTCAGATTGCCGTGGCATCGGCAGGTACTGCTACCGCCGTGGCTGGATTCAAGGAGCCAAGAGTGGCAATGCTGAGTTTCTCTACGAAGGGCTCTGCCAAGCACGAGGTAATTGACAAGGTGACTACAGCCCTGCAGATGGCACGCGAGCTTGTGCCAGACCTCAAGATTGACGGTGAGCTTCAGTCCGATGCCGCACTGGTACCGTCAGTAGGCGCCAGCAAGGCCCCGGGCTCAGAGATTGCCGGCAAGGCGAATGTGCTTGTATTCCCCACACTTGAGGCCGGCAACATTGCCTACAAGCTGGTTCAGAGATTGGGTGGTGCCGATGCCATCGGCCCTATCCTTCAGGGTATAGCGCGTCCGGTCAACGACCTTTCACGCGGGTGCTCGGTAGATGATGTATATAAAATGGTAGCCGTAACGGCAAATCAGGCTATTGCAGCCAAAAACAAATGACAAGATGAAGATACTGGTATTAAACTGCGGCAGCTCGTCTATTAAGTACAAGCTGTTCGATATGGACAAGAATGATGTGATTGCGCAGGGTGGCATAGAGAAAATTGGTCTTCCTGGCTCATTTCTGAAACTCACAACCGCATCAGGCGAGAAGAAAATCATAGAGAAGGAGATTCCCGAGCACACCTGTGGCGTTAAATTCATATTTGAGATTCTCACGGGAAAGGAGTATGGAGTATTGAGCTCTCTGAGCGAGCTGGATGCAGTTGGCCACAGAATGGTACACGGAGGTGAGAAGTTCAACAAGAGCGTGCTGCTTACCCCCGAGGTGCTTGAGGCATTCGCAGCCTGCAACGACCTTGCCCCACTCCACAACCCTGCCAACCTGAAGGGCGTGAATGCCGTGAAGGAACTGTTGCCGGACATACCGCAGGTAGGTGTATTCGACACAGCCTTCCATCAGACTATGCCAGACTACGCATACCTGTACGCCATTCCATACGAGTTGTATCAGAAATATGGCGTACGCAGATACGGATTCCACGGAACATCGCACCGCTTTGTATCAGGAGAGATTTGCAAATACCTTGGCATAAAGGCTGAAGGCTCAAAGATTATCACCTGCCACATAGGAAACGGCGGCTCCATTACAGCTGTCAAGGATGGCAAGAGCGTTGACACCACTATGGGCCTTACACCGCTTGAGGGAATTATGATGGGCACACGCAGCGGCGATATTGACGCGGGAGCCGTAACATACCTTATGGAGAAGGAGGGGCTGGACACTACCGGCATATTGAACCTGCTGAACAAGAAATCGGGTCTGCAGGGCATATCCGGAGCATCTTCCGATATGCGCGAGGTTACAGCCTCAATGGAATCGGGCAACGAGCGTGCCGCGCTTGCCAAGAAAATGTACGCATACCGCATAAAAAAGTACATCGGCGCGTTCGCAGCCGCTATGGGTGGTGTTGATGTCATAGTATTCACCGGAGGTGTAGGCGAGAACCGTCACGAGATACGCGAGGCTGCATGTGAGGATATGGAATTCCTTGGCATCAAGCTTGACAAGGAGGTCAACTCTCAGATAATGTTCGGAAAGGATGGAATAATCTCAACCGCAGACTCAAAGGTCAAGGTTGTGGTACTGCCCACCGACGAGGAGTTGATGATTGCATCCGATACTCTGGCATTGGTGAGGTAATCCAGACTGATAAATAAAAACGGGGAGACCGACTGCGGAACTCCCCGTTTTTTTATTTATGCAATGTTTCCTTGAGTCAGGGTTTGGTCTCGCCCTCCACATAATTACGCATCTCCAGCCGTACTCCGTCATACACAACAAACGTGAAAAGCGTCAGCCAGTCTCCTATTATCATAACCTTGCTGTTGTCTGAGATTGGCTGCTCAACCTCAATGTGTCTGTGGCCGAACATAAAGACGTTGATGTCAGGATGGCTCATAAGATACTCTTTAGAGTAAAGCACCATATACTCCTTATCCTCGCCGAAGTAAGGCTCAATTCCCTGCTGATGATGCTTCTCCATACTTCGCTTGGCCCACGAGAGTCCAAGACACATGCTCCAGCGCGTAGGCAGCAGCGAGAAAAGGAACTGACAAGTCTTGTTTCTGAAGAAGGTACGCAGGAAGCGGAATGAGAAAGACGGATCGCCCATACCGTCTCCGTGTGCCAGGTAGAAGACCTGCCCCATCAGTTCCACGGTAAGTGGCTCACGGTGAATTGTCACCCCGCACTCTCTCTCCAGATATCCGTAGCTCCAGATATCGTGATTACCGATAAAATAGTGGACCTCCACGCCTCGGTCTGTAAGTTCAGACACTTTACCAAGGAAACGGGTATATCCTTTCGGCACAACATACTTGTACTCGTACCAGTAGTCAAACATATCGCCCAGCATATATACCGCACTGGCCTTGTCCTTTATCTCATCAAGAAACCTGACAAGACGGCGTTCCTGCATTCTGTGCTGAGGCACTGCCCAGGAGCCCAGATGAGCATCACTTATGAAATAGACATTTCTCATATCATTCCGAGCTCGAGTTTAGCCTCCTCACTCATCATATCCTTATTCCATTCAGGCTCAAACACAAGATTCACCACAGCGGAACTGACCTCTGATATGCCCTCAACCCTTTGGCGTACGTCCTCAACTATGAAATCGGCAAGAGAGCAGCCAGGAGCAGTCAGGGTCATAGTGACAACGACATTCGCGTCATCGTCAACATCTATTCCGTATATCAGTCCCAGATCGTAGATATTCACCGGTATCTCCGGATCATAAACGCTTCTCAAGACTTCCACTATTCTCTCCTCCAGCTCAAATCTTTCCATTATATCAGCATATTTCAAAGCAACGTACGCATTCACAGGCGGCCCTCATCGGCATAACTGAAATAACCGTGCTCTGTAAAGACAATATGATCAATCAACCTGATGTCAAGTGCATTGGCAGCGTTGCTCAGCCTGGATGTCAACCTGTCGTCGGAAGCACTGGGGCGGGCATTTCCCGACGGATGATTATGGCACAACGCTATTGCCACAGCACGTTTCAATATAGCCTCACGCAATATACACCGGATATCCACCGAAGCCTCAGATATTCCTCCTATACATATCCTGGTATTGTCAAGCACACGGGCAGCCTGATTTACAAACAGCACGTGACACTCCTCTACAGTAAGATCGGCCATAAAAGGATAGAAGTAATCGTACACATCCTGCGAGTTTCGCACGGTTACAGTTCTTTTAGGCTCCTCTTCCCTTCTTCTTCGTCCAAGCTCACAGGCGGCCAATATGGAAATGGCCTTCGCCTTGCCTATCCCTTTAAAAGAGCATAGCTCCTCGACGCTGAGTTTTCCCAATTCGGAAAGACTGTTGCGGCAAGAAGCCATAACCTTCTGAGTCAAAGCCACCACCGAATCCTCAGTGTTTCCCGTATGTATCAGAATCGCCAGCAGTTCGGCGTTTGTGAGTGCCCTGGCACCCGAAAGCATCATCTTTTCCCTTGGCCGGTCCTCCGGGGCCCACTGAGCAAGATTCAGCTTGTATGGCTCATCCATCAATAATCTATCAGGCCTTCACCCTGCCCTGATAAGAGCCGTCGCGGGTATCAACCTCAATCAGCTCGCCCTCGTTGATGAACAAAGGCACTCTGACCTCGCAGCCGGTCTCAACCTTGGCAGGCTTAGTGGCGTTTGTAGCGGTATCGCCCTTCAGTCCTGGCTCTGTGTAAACAACTTTCAATGTAACCTTTACAGGAAGCTCTGCGAAAAGGATATCACCTGAGGTCGCATTGGTGACAACCTCTACAATCTCACCTTCCTTAAGGTAATCTACGCCAGTGATGAGGTCCTTGAGAAGTGTAACCTGCTCAAAATCCTCCTGGTTCATAAATACATAGCCCATATCATCCTGATACAGGAACTGGTAAGGACGGCGCTCCACGCGTACATCCTCAAGTTTGAAACCAATCTGGAATGTGCGCTCCAGGACACGGCCGTTCACAACGTTCTTAAGCTTTGTACGTACGAACGTATTACCCTTGCCCGGCTTTACGTGAAGGAAATCGATACAGAAATAAAGCTGTCCCTCCAGATTGATACAGGTTCCAATCTTAATGTCTTGACAAAGAATCATAAGTCTATCTGTTAAGTTAATAAATTCGTTCTTAGCCACAAAAGTAGTATTTCAAGGCATACGTACAAAATCTTTCATCAAAAAAAGACATCACTATTTGTCATTAAGAAAAAAAAGTCTAATTTTGCAGTCCGATTTTGAAGCATCAGAATTAAATAACAAAATTATATAGATTATGAAAAGGACATTCCAGCCGTCAAACCGGAAAAGAAAAAACAAGCACGGATTCCGTGAGAGAATGGCAACCGCAAACGGTCGCCGCGTTTTGGCATCACGCAGAGCACACGGTCGCAAGAAACTGACAGTATCAGACGAGTACTGCGGAACCAAGAAGTGATCTTTCGTTTCAATAATAGAAATGGCTGGCGCTATGCCGGCCATTTTTATTTTCGCCCCACCGTAGTAGCCCGACAGCCGTAAATTGGGCTCACTCGAAATAGTATGAGGACTTTTGCGGAGAAAAATCATTCGTGTTTCGCTTCAAGGCCGCAGTCAGAGACTATTGCAGCAAGGCCGCAGTCAGAGACTGTCTTTGGGGCCAGGCTCTACGAAGCCTACTCGCTACGCCGTGAAATGCTGAAACGCGGAACTCGCTAACGCTCAGACATCCGCGTTTC